>JAJBVU010000216.1:1625-4812 GCA_020859645.1 Eubacterium sp.
CAATATAAAAAAAATCTGTTATAATAGAATAAACGGTCACAGGCACAGGCGGTTTTAAAAAAGATTCCGTCTGTGTGTTTTGCGGCGAAATTTTACGGGAGGTTAGTTTTAATGGGCGAAAAGAATATAACTGTCAGCAATATTCAAATTACGTCTGACGTTGTTTCGAGCATAGCTTCAACAGCAGCTTTGGACGTAGCCGGTGTGGCAGGGCTTGAAACAGGCTCAAACGGCAATTTTTTAATGAGCCTTTTAGGCAAAAATAAAACCGTTGACGGTGTTGCGGTAAAAATGGAAGGAACAGAGGTTGAGCTTAAAATGAATGTAGTGGCTTATTTCGGCTATAATCTTTCAGAGCTTGGCTGCGAGGTTCAAAAAAGCGTTAAAACCGCTGTTGAAAAAATGGCGGGTATGAAGGTAAAAAAAGCCGATATTAATATCGTCGGCATAGAAAAGAAACCGGCTGAAGCAGAAAACGCTCAGGCGGAAGTCTAAGGAGCGGTTATGAGCAGACATACTGACAGAATACACGTTTTTGAGCTGACCTTTCAGACGGATTTTCAAGGTGAAAAGGATATGAAGGCTCTCCTTCAGGAATATCTTGACGAAAATCTTAAGGAAAAGGACAACAGACAATATATTGAAGAGGAATTTTCGGGACTTTTGGAAAAACTTCCGGAGATTGACCCCGTTATAGAAAAATATGCGGAAAACTGGACTTTGGAGAGACTTGACAAGGTGGCTTTGGCTGTTTTGAGACTTTCTCTGTATGAGATTTTATACACCGATATTCCAAACAGAGTAGCGGCTAACGAGGCTGTTGAAATATGTAAGGAATACGGCGAAGAAAAAACTCCCGGTTTTGTAAACGGCATTTTAGGCAAGGTTTTGAACCAAATATGAAAGGCAGAATTTACAGCATAGCTCAGCTTAACCGATATGTTAAGAGACTGTTTGAAAAGGACGCTTTCTTATCCGACGTTTTTGTTGAGGGAGAAATTTCCAACCTGACTATCCACCGTTCCGGACATATTTATTTAAGCCTTAAGGATTCTGACGCACAAATAAGCTGCGTTATGTTTTCGACTTATGCTTCCGGGCTTAAATTCTTACCCGAAACAGGTATGAAGGTGACTGTCTACGGGCAGGTAAGCCTTTATGAAAAAACAGGGGCTTATCAGCTTTATATAAAAATAATGGAGCCTGCGGGACTCGGCGCACTTTACGCCGCTTTCGAAAGGCTCAAAAACAAGCTTGAAAAAGAGGGCATTTTCGACCCTTCACATAAAAAGGAAATACCGAAATACGTTAAAACAATAGCTGTTTTGACTTCTCCTACAGGTGCGGCTGTAAGGGACATTATAAGCATATCAAAAAGGCGGAACCCAAACGTTGAAATTGTGGTTTGCCCTGTTTTGGTTCAGGGGGAAAAAGCCGCCGATTCAATTGTTAAGGCTATCGCCGATGTAAACAGGTGGAAGGGCTGCGACCTTATTATTTTGGGCAGAGGGGGCGGTTCTATTGAGGATTTATGGGCTTTTAATGAAGAAAAGGTTGCCTATGCCATATACGATTCCAAAATCCCCATAATTTCCGCAGTAGGGCACGAAACCGACTTCACTATTGCGGATTTTGCTGCGGATTTAAGAGCGCCTACACCTTCGGCGGCTGCGGAGCTTGCTCTGCGGTGTGCAGATGATGACTTAAGACGGGCTTTAAAGGCTTACAAAACAATCGAAGCCAATATTTTAAGCCGCCTTAACTCAGCGGAAGCGGACTTTAACCGCTTGGCTAAATTCTTTTCTTCAGACAGGTTTTTAAGAGAGGTTTGCGACAGAGAAATTTATGTTTCCGATCTTGCAGATGATATTTATAAAAGCTTTTTAAGACGTCTTGAACTTTGCGAAAGCAGACTTTCAAGAAGCGTCTCTCTGATAGAAAGCCTGTCGCCCTTAAAGGTTGTGGCAAGGGGCTACTGCCTTGTTGCGGATGAAAAGGATAAGGCAATAAGCCGTGTGTCGGAGCTTAAAGAAGGAGACAGGGTTAAGCTTTCGCTTAAGGACGGAAGGGCTTCGGCGGAAATTAAGGAAATATGTAAAGGTGATATATAATGGCAAGAAAAACTTTTGAGGACAACCTTTTAAGGCTTGAGGAAATTGCGGAGCTTATGGAGCAGGAGGACACCACTCTCGATAAGTCTCTTAAGCTTTATAAGGAGGGTACCGAGCTTGCGGCTGTTTTGGGAGAAAGTCTTAAAAAGACAAGGCAGCAGGTTATGATTTTAAAGAAAAATGCGGAAGGAGCCTTTGTTAAGGAGCCTTTTGACGAGGGAGAGAGTTAATTATGAACTTTGAGAAGGTATTAAATGAAAGAATAGATTTCATAAACAAGGGCTTAAAGACTTATTTAAAGCCCCAATACCCCGAGATTATTTATGAAGCAATGGGCTACAGTGTTTTTGCCGGGGGCAAAAGGCTCAGACCTCTGCTTCTTTTGGGTGCATGCGAAGCCTGCGGAGGAGACATAGGGGAAGCTTTGCCCTTTGCCTGCGCCATTGAAATAATTCACACATACACACTTATTCACGATGACCTTCCGGCTATGGATAATGACGATTACAGAAGGGGAAAGCTGACCTGTCACAAAGCCTTTTCGGAGGATATAGCAATTCTCGCCGGAGACGGGCTTTTGAATATGGGCTTTGAAATTATGCTTGAAGCAGCTGTAAAGGAAAATGACCCCAAATTCACAAAAGCAGCCTATACCGTGGGCTCTCTCTGCGGAGTTAAGGGTACTATCGGCGGACAGGTTGTTGACCTTTTAAGCGAAACGAAAAAAGCGGACGAAAAAACTCTTCTCTACATCCACAAGGCTAAAACAGCCGCCCTTATAGAAGCGGCTTTAAAGGCAGGGGCAATTATCGGCGGAGCAGACGAAGAAACATTAAATAAGCTTGAAACCGCCGCAAACAAGCTGGGTCTGGCTTTTCAGATTAAAGACGATTTACTTGACATAACAAGCACAGCCGAGGTTTTGGGTAAGCCCATAGGCAGTGACGATAAGAACGGAAAGTCAACCTACATAAGTGTTTTCGGGCTTGAAAAGGCGCAGAATGACTATTTAAACCTGTCGGAAGAGGCAAACGAAATTTTCGACAGCTTAGGAGAAAAGGGCGCTTTTCTTGCGG
>JAJBVU010000084.1 GCA_020859645.1 Eubacterium sp.
ATTTATTATCTTATAAAAACTATTACGGAACAGTTGAATATTCCGTCACTGATGACTGTCTTTTCGGAAAAGTTGTCGGTGTAAGATCCCTGATTTCCTACGAGGGCAATTCTCTGAAGGAGTTAAAAACGGATTTTCAAAATGCTATTGATGATTATTTAGACTATTGCAGAGAGGAAAGCATAACTCCCGAGGTTTCCATTTCCCTTAAAAACGAATAAAACAACAGGCTGTGAAAAGATTTTACTCAATTCACAGTCTGTTTTTATTGCTTATTTTTATTAAATTTTTGATCAGCCGATAACTCTTACCTTAACAACGCCCTCCAAAGCCTGAGCCTTTTCGGCTGTTTCTTCGGCTTTGTCGCCTGCGGCAATAATTGTGTAGGAATATGCTCCCTTTGAAGCCTGAGCGGTTTCGCTGCCCTCGGGGGCTGTCTTTAAAATTTCAGCTGCGTCGGCGTCCTTGGCAAGAACGCAAACCTTTGTCTTGTCTGAATTTAAAGACAGGTCGGGATAGTTTACGGAATGGGTAATATTGCCCTTTTCCAAATAATCCATAATTTCATTAGCCGCCATAACCGCACAGTTATCCTCAGCTTCGGGTGTAGAAGCTCCCAAATGGGGAAGAGTAATTACGTTGGGCGTGCCGATTATATCGTCATTGGGAAAGTCAGTAACATAACAGCTTACCTTGCCTGCGGAAAGAGCCGCCTTAATAGCTTCAGTGTCTACAAGCTCACCTCTTGCAAGGTTAATAACCCTTACTCCGTCCTTAGCCTTTGCAAGAGCCTCTGCGTTAATCATACCCTTTGTGTCACGCATAAAGGGAACATGAATTGTTATGTAGTCTGAATTTTTATAGATTTCGTCAAGGTCTGTTATTTTAACATTGCCCTCAACTGCCTTAGCTGATTTTTCAGAAAGGTAGGGGTCATAGCCCAAAACGGTCATACCCAAAGCCTTAGCTGCGTTGGCAACAAGAACCCCTATTGCGCCCAAGCCTATAACGCCAAGGGTCTTGCCCATAATTTCGGGGCCTGCAAACTGAGCCTTGCCCTTTTCAACCTTAGCCGCTGCATCCTCCGAAAGTGTCTGAGTCCAGTTATAGCCGCCTACAATATTTCTTGAAGAAATAAGAAGGGCTGTTAAAACAAGCTCCTTAACTGCGTTTGCATTAGCGCCGGGTGTATTGAAAACAACAATACCCTTGTCTGCGCACTTGTCAAGAGGAATATTGTTTACCCCTGCGCCGCAGCGGGCAACTGCCAACAAGCTGTCAGGCAGTGTCATATCATGCATTTTAAAGCTGCGGAGAAGAATACCGTCGGGGTTTTCAACGCCGTCGCCGTAGCTGTAGTTTTCGGTGAGAACGCTTAAGCCCACCTTTGAAATTTTATTCAGTGTCAAAATATTATACATTAATGAAAACTCCCTTTTATCTTTTCAAATCTCTCTCTGATTACTTATTATCCTTTTCAAATTTTGCCATAAAGTCAATAAGAGCCTTTACGCCTTCAATAGGCATAGCATTGTAAATAGAGGCTCTCATACCGCCTACTGTTCTGTGACCCTTAAGGTTTACAAGACCGGCTGCTGTTGCTTCTTTAATGAACTTTGCTTCAAGATCCTTATCGCCGTTCTGTGAAACGAAAGGAACATTCATAAGAGAACGGTCTTTGGGAACAACCGTACCCTTGAACATTGAAGAATTATCCAAATAATCATAAAGAATACCGGCTTTTTCTTCATTTATTTTCTGCATTTCGGCTACGCCGCCCATTTCCTTAAGCCATTCAAAGACCATTTTTGCAATATAAATTGCATAGCAAGGAGGTGTGTTGTAAAGTGAGCCGTTGTCTGCGTGAGTTTTATAGTCAAGCATTGTAGGAGTAATATCCATAGCTTTGCCTAAAAGATCCTCTCTTGCAATAACAATTGTTACTCCGGCGGGGCCTACGTTTTTCTGAGCGCCTGCAAAGATGATGCCGTACTTTGAAACGTCAACAACCTCAGACATAATGCATGAGGAAAGGTCTGCTACAAGAGGAACGCTGCCTGTATCGGGAAGTGTTGTGTAGCGTGTGCCGTAGATTGTGTTGTTCTGGCAGATATAGAAATAGTCTGCGTCGGGGGTAAAATCAGCCTTGTTAAGAACGGGTATATATGAGAAAACCTTGTCCTCAGACGAAGCCACAATGTTTACACTGCCGTATTTTGAAGCCTCGGCAGCCGCCTTTTTAGCCCACTGACCTGTTTTAACATAGTCAGCCTTCTTTGAGCCGTTAAAAAGATTTAAAGGCACCATTGCAAACTGAGTGGAACCGCCGCCCTGAACAAACATAACCTTATAGTTATCGGGTATGTTCATAAGCTCTCTCAACAGCTTTTCGGCGTCTTTAATAATATCGTCATAAGCCTTTGAACGGTGGCTCATCTCCATTACAGACATTCCCGTATCGCCGTAGCAAAGCATTTCCTTTTGCGCTTTTTCAAGAACAGGCAGGGGAAGCATTGAAGGACCTGCCGAAAAATTGTATACTCTGTTCATTTTTTTAGTCTCCTCCAAAAAAGATTTTTAACCATTATACTACATCTGTTTAAATTCGTCAAATAAAATTTACAGTTTTCTTACTAATATTATAATTTTTCTTTATTTTTGAGCTGCTCGTCTTTCTTATTTGCAGTTTCCGATATATGCGCAGCTATCTCTCGTGCAAAACCGATCAAAGACTTTGCCGTTTTTGCCGATGTAAAAAGCTTATGACCAACGGCGGTTAAAATGCCGTCTCCGTATATTCTCTGCCGTCTATAAGGGCGTAATAGCAAAGGGGCGTACCCTCGCCGCCGTTTTCCAAATATTCAAGTCTCAGGCTTTCAATAGTTTCGCCCTGAAGCTCGTTAAGACCTCTGTCGATAACCTCCAAAAAAGATTTTTCCGTATAAACAGGCTCCTTTATAGTGGTGGAGTAGTCTCTTAAATATCTTTTGCACTTACTTACGGAAGAGCCGTCAACGGTCACCTCAATAAAGCTTTCCAAGCCCGTTTTTTCCTTCATTTCAGCGGAAAGCTCCAAAACATAGCCGTTTATTTTAAGGTCGAAATAAAACACCGTTCTGCCGTCCTCGGTTTTATAGCCTCTTAAGAAGTATTCGTTTTTAAGGTTAGGCTCGTTGTCTAAAAAGCTTTCAGCCGCAAGAAGCTTTTCTCCCAAAGAGGCTGTTTTAACGGCTGTTGACCTTGCGTAGCTTGAATATTCCATTACGCCTTCGGGATAAAGCTTAACAACGGTGCTTTCGTCGCTGAAGGTATAAATTCCGTCGTCTATGCTTGTCCACTTAAGAACGGGGCTTTCAAAATAAGAGCTTGCAAACTTATCGGCGGCGGTGGCTTCATCACCGTTATTTTCGAGAGGGTCTGTTTTAGCCGCAGTGTAAAAATACATCTCCCCGGACCATGCCGGAATAAACTCATTGCCCTTAAAGACATCATAGCCGCTGGCAACAGATGATATATAATAAATTCCACCGGTTTCCGGCTCTGTTTCGTCAATAAGCCCCTTTATTATATCCGTATCGGAATAATGCTTAAGGTCAAAAGCCGTTCCTTCAAGGGTATCGGAGTTGAAAAACACAACCTTAAGCACTCCCGATGAATCATCGCCCAAAACGATTGAGTCAAAATCTTTTACTTCCGCTCCGCTGCCGCCGCAGAGAGAATAAAAATCATCGGCTGTCATTAAAAAGCCGAAGGTTATTACAATGCATCTGTTTTCTATTATATCTTTAAAAGCTTCTTCCGAATAATCGCTTTTTTCACCCTTGTTTAAGGCAGCGGCCGCAGCCTTAAGAGCCGCCTGTTTTATATCGTTTATTTTTTCCGTTTCATAGCTTAAAAAAAATTTGCCGTTTCCGCTGCCTGCGGCGGCATAAAGCACCTCGCTTTTTATTTCTGCACTTTGCCTTTCCCCCAGACTGTCATGCAAAACAGTGTAAAAAAAATTATGGCTTGAAAAATTTTCAAACCATAATTTATTGGTCTGATAGACAGCCAAAACAACCAAAAAAGCGATTATGAAATTTTTTAAATAATTAAACATCATTCATCACTCTTTTCGTGTTTATGACAACATACCAGTGTAATTAAAAGCGTAGCTTTGACCGGGCAGTACAATTATACCGTCCAAGTCAGACTGTATACTGCTTTCCTTCCGGTTAATTATTGTGGAATAAGACTGGCTCTGACCGTTGTATGTCGCCGTAACAACAACGTAGTTCTTCCCCAGCTTAAGGTCGACGGTCTTTCGGAATATGCCCGACTGACCTACGGTTAAAGTGCAGCTTGAAAGCTTACTGTAAGAACCGTTGACAACCACATCGGGGTCATAAACACTTATGTTTACGACGGAGCCCTTATCGGCTGTTCCCGAAATAACCCTGGAAGAATCAAAGGTAGCCTCGTAGCTTTTGGAAATATCAAATCCCTCGGCGATAGAAAAACAAGCCACCTGAGAAGGAGCAGCAAAAGCGCTTACAGTCTGAAAGACCGTAAAACAGAATGTAATTAAAAGCAGATATTTTATTTTTTTAATTATCATCGGTTTTCGCTCCTTTCCAAAAGCGGTATGTATTTGCTCAATTTATCTGCACATATAAAGTATAACATATCAATGTTACAAAAGTGTTACAGTTCCATAACTTTTAAACAACTTTTATAAGAACCCGAAAAAACGGTGCTTTTGAAAAAATTATTTTTCTGTTCTTTAATTATTATATTGAAAAATTGTTAAAAATATTATATCATATATA
>JAJBVU010000231.1 GCA_020859645.1 Eubacterium sp.
CTTCCATAGCTTCATCGGTTATATCCGCAAAAGAAAGCTTTACATCGGAGGGGACTTTGCCGCTTACGGCGGGATTTTCCGAAACGGTTATAAAAATACCCTTTTCTTCAAGGATTGTTTTAAGCCTTAAGGGGTCGGCGGTTTTAAGCCTTAACATAAACGAATGACCTCCGCCGGGCTTTGAAAAGTCGGCAAAGGGCTTTATATATTTATCCAAAAGACGGCACATAAGGCTGTATTTATGCTTATAATGCTCTCTTATTTTAACAAGGTGGCGGTCGAAGCTGCCGCTTTTTAAATATCTGTCAAAGGCAAGCTGAACAAAGCCGGAGCTGCCCATATCCGCCTGAAACTTCGCTCTTATAACCCTGTCCTTAACAGCGGCAGGCATAATCATATAGCCCAAACGAAGCCCGGGCATAAGCACCTTTGAAAAGCTTTTTATATAAATAACTCTGTTTTTATAGTCTAAGGCTTTAAGGCTTAAAACCTCTTTGTCTGAATAATTAAAGTCGCAGAGATTATCCTCTTCTATAATATAAAAGCCGTATTCATAGGCAAGCTCCAAAAGACGGCGTTTTTTCTTAAGGCTGCAGCTGAATGTAGAGGGGGTTTGAAAATATGTCATAACATAAACAAGCTTTGGCTTATAAAGGGGAATAAGCCGCTGAAGTTCCTCTGTATCTATGCCGTCGGGCAAAATATTTATGCCGATTACCTCGGCTCCTCTTGACTTAAAAGCCTCTACAGCGCCGGGGTATGTTGGGCTTTCGGTAAAAACAGTGTCGCCGTAGGTCAGCAGGGCTCTGGCTATAAGGTCTATACCCTGCTGAGCACCGGAAATTATCTGAACATTGTCAAGCTTAACTGCTTTTCTTTCCGCAAGGGTTTTTCTTAAGGGCAGACTTCCCCGGGGGTCCTCATAGCCGAAGGCTGCGCCCTTTTCTTCATCTAAAACCTCGTTTAAGGCTTTTTTGAACTCGCTTAAGGGAAAAAGCTCCGCAGGCAGATTTGAAGCGGTAAAATTTATGCCCTCTGAAATGTTTTTTTCTTCATCATCTCCCTTAAAATAAAGGGGAAAGCTGTCCTTTGATGAGTTAAGCTCTGCGGCGTAGGTTCCGCTGCCCCGGCGTGAATAAACCGCACGCCTTGTTTCCAAAAGCTTATAGGCGGAAACCACCGTAGAAGAATTAACTCCAAGCCGAGAAGAAAGGCTTCTGACAGGGGGCAGCTTTTCACCGGGCTTAATTTTGCCTGTTTCGATTTCGTTTAAAATTTCAAAGGCAAGCTGTTTATATAAAGGCTCGGCATTTTTGCTTTTATTAAGCTTAATATTTTCAAAATTCACATTAATCAGCCCTTATTATTCTTAATTTCGGATTTTAATCTTTCTATTTCGGCGTCTTTTTCCTTAAGACCTTCCGAAATTTCGTTTATCATTCTGTTTTGAAGCTTAAGCTCATCGGCTTGTCTTAAAAATTCCTCATGTCTTAATGTTCCGCTGTGGGCGGCTGATAAAACAGCGGTTATACGCTCACCGGCGGATATATTTTCATCCTCAATAGGTTCTATGTAAGCTAATGTAAGAACACCGGCGCATTTGCCCTCGTCAATGACAGGCAAAGCCATAATATTCTTAAAATTCTTTTTTGCAATAGAACTGACGGTGTTGTATTTGTCGTCCTTTTCAGCATCCGCAAAAAAACAGATTTTGCCGCTTTTGCAGCAGGCACCTTCAAGACCCTCGCCGATATCCGTATCCATAGCTTCATAAAGGTCACGTCCGAAGCCGCAGCTGTCTGCAAGCTCAAGCTTGCTGCCTGCGTGGTTTACATTATAATAGGCGCATGCCTGGGCTTTTGAAATTTCCATAATTAAGGGTATGGCATCCTTTAAAAGCTCCGACAGTGAAGGCTGTTTTAAACATACTCTGAAAAGCTCCAAAAGCTTTTGGCTTTTAAGCTTTTCGCTGTCGTAGAACATTTTTACGTCTGAAATGGCTTTGTCTACGTCATAAAACACAGAAAGCCTTTCGCCCCCGTCCTTAAGGGTTAAAACAGCTTTCGGAACCAGAACGGAAATTCGCCTTAAAAAAACGGCTCCCAAGGTGAAAAGCACCAAAATCTCTATGGAGAGAATTGACGCAAATATGCTTAAAACTGCGTTGTCGTCATCAGCCAAAAGGAAAGAATAAAGCGTAAGCCAAACGGTTTGAAAAACCAAAACAATGTAAACGCAGATAATAAGCTTGGTGTCAAGATTTGTCTTTTTCATTGAAGAACCCCCTTAAAAAATTTATTTTTTCAAAGCCTTTTATATATTGTTTATAAAGTCTTACATACTGCCGCCTGAAGTCCCCGTATTTCATACGGACGGCATTTATCTGTGCCCCCAAAAGCAGGGTTGTTGCCAAAAGGTTTACCCAAAATATGGTTATGAATATTCCGGCAATACTGCCGTAAACGGAAAAAGCGTTCGTGTTAATCTGCATATATAAGCCGAGACCTTTTGAAAGGGCTATCCATGCGGCAATAGTAAACACCGCACCGGGGAGAAGCTCTTTAAATGTGAACTTTCGGGCGGCTGAAAATTCATAAAACACCAAAACCAGGGCAACGGTTAAAATACAGTTTAATATGCCCAAGGGCAGAGTTTGCAGGGCATATGCAAGGGGCTTAAAAATCATAAATGTATTTAAAAGATTTATGATATTCTCGTCAAAAACCACCATAGCCAAACTCAAAAATATATATGCTGTAAAAATAAACACAAGAACAAAGCTTGAAAGCCATAAAATAATGAAGTTACGGCTTTCTTTAACGGCGGAGCAGCGGTTCATCCCCTCAATAATTGCATGAAAGCCTCGTGTTGCGCTCCATATTCCGTAAATAAGGGTTACGGAAAGAAATGTATTGCTTAAGGCGGCATTGTCTATAAAGTTTATAACCAAAGACGAAAAGCCCTCAGGCAGGCGTTCTATCATAGAAATCAGCACAGCCGAAGAATCAATGTTTACAAAACGAAACATTGACAGCAAAAATATCAAAAAAGGAAAAAACGCCATTATCATTCTGTAGGTCAGGGCGTTCGCCATATAAAAAAGCTCGTTGTCCATAAATTTTTTTCCTACAATAAATAGGAAGAGACAGGCTTCTCTTGCTTTTCTTTTCATTAATTATCACCGATTTCCAAAGGATTTCAGTCCTCAGCCTTAATTTCCATAGCGTCCAAAAGCTTTACGCCCTCGTGCTTTTCCAAAAAGGCATTTAAGGTATAGTTGTTGGCAAAGAGCATAACGGGTCTTTCATAGCTGTCGAAAACGAAGCTTATTCGGGAGTTTACATACTCCTTGACCTCGTCAATATCCTCAGAAGCGAGCCACCTTGCCACGGTAAAGGTCAAAGGCTCCATTCTGACCTCGCAGTTATATTCATTTTTAAGGCGGTATTCGAAAACCTCAAACTGAAGCTGACCTACTGCACCCAAAATAACCTCGTTAAATTCGTTTCGATATACCTGACAGGCGCCCTCCTGCGCAAGCTGGCTTACGCCCTTTTGAAAGTGCTTTGCTTTCATATTGTTTACGGGAACAACCCTTGCAAAAAGCTCCGGAGGGAACGTAGGCAAAGGCTCGAAAAACAGCCTTTCCTTGCTGTCGGTTAATGTATCGCCTATTTGATAATTGCCGGAATCGTAAATTCCTATAACGTCACCGGCAACGGCTTCGTCAACATTCTCTCTTTCGTTCGCCATAAGCTGGGTCGAACGGCTAAGCTTCATAGTCTTTCCCGTACGTGACAAAATTACGTTCATACCCTTTTCGAACTTACCGGAACATATTCTCAAAAAGGCAAGTCTGTCTCTGTGGGCAGGGTTCATATTTGCCTGAATTTTGAAAATAAAGCCGCTGAAATAATCCTCCGTTGGGGAAACCTGTCCCGTTGTGGTTTTTCTTATGCCGGGGGCAGGAGACATTTTCAGGAAATGCTCCAAAAATTCAACAACACCGAAGTCGCCCAAAGCAGTTCCGAAAAATACGGGGGAAAGACTGCCCTTGTTAATTGCCTCTTGGTCAAATTCGTTTCCGGCTCCGTCTAAAAGCTCGGCGGCTTCTCTTAGGGCTTCAAGGTTAGCCTGTGTAATAAGCCTGTCAAGAGCCTTGTCAAAAACGCCCTCGTCTGAAAGCTTAACTACACTGTTGTCTTTGTAAAGTGAGACTGTGTTGTTGAGCCTGTCATAGACCCCTTCAAAGGTTTTTCCGCTGCCTATGGGGAAGGTCACAGCCACCGAGGGCAAGCCCAAAGCATTTTCAAGCTCTTCCATAAGCTCAAGAGGGTCGTTGCCCTCTCTGTCTAACTTATTTATAAATGTAAAAACGGGAATTTTTCTCATAGCACAGACCTTAAAAAGCTTTTCCGTCTGAGCCTCTACGCCCTTTGCTGCGTCTATAACCATAACCGCCGAGTCAACGGAGGTTAAAATTCGATATGTGTCCTCGCCGAAGTCGTTGTGACCTGGGGTATCCATAATAGAAACAATTTTGTCCTCATATTCAAACTGCATAACAGATGATGTGACGGAAATTCCTCTTTGCTTCTCTATTTCCATCCAGTCCGATGTGGCAAACTTTGAGCTTTTCTTTGCCTTAACCGTGCCTGCCTGTCTTATGGCTCCGCCGTGAAGAAGGAGTTTTTCAGTTAAGGTGGTTTTGCCTGCGTCGGGGTGGGAAATTATTCCGAAAATTCTTCTTTTATTTATTTAGTTTAAACTAACGCCCATTACAATTTATACTT
>JAJBVU010000286.1 GCA_020859645.1 Eubacterium sp.
CAGCGTGTTTTCTTTTTCGGTTTTGAGGGTGCAACTCAAAACAGCAGAGATTAATCAAGGCAAATTTAGATTAGGTAAGTTTAAAGTTTTAGTTAAAAAGGAGCTTAGATTTGATCACTGTAAACAATTAAATATAAAATTTTCGGTGGCGATACGTTTAAGGGACACACCCGTTTCCATCCCGAACACGACGGTTAAGACTTAAACGGCTTAGGATACTTGTCGGGCGACTGACCGGGAAAGTGAGTGGCTGCCGAAATTTGCCGATGTAGCTCAACGGTAGAGCAACTGATTTGTAATCAGTAGGTTGGGGGTTCGATTCCCTTCATCGGCTCTTTAATGGTCCTTTAGCTCAGTTGGTTAGAGCATCCGGCTCATAACCGGACGGTCCTGGGTTCGAGTCCCAGAGGGACCACTTTTTAGTATAACGAAATATTTTTGCCGATGTGGCTCAATGGTAGAGCATCTGAATCGTAATCAGACGGTTGGGGGTTCGATTCCCTTCATCGGCTTCTGAAGAACTTTGAAAATATCACATTTTCAAGGTTTTTTTGTGCAGCAAAAAAGACCGATTGCTGAGTGTCGGTGTGAATTTAAGCAATCGGTTTTGTGTTTATAAATTTTGTTATAAAACTTTATGCCCTGTTCCTCCGCAGCAAGGGCAGGGGGCTGTCAGAATTTTGGCTATGGGAAGCCCTGTTTTTTTTCGTGTAATCAAAACCAAGCCTAAGTCGGTCATACCTACAACGGTGGTTGAAATACGGTCGTGAGCGGCTCCCTCGGTGAGAATTTGAAGGACAGCCTTATTGTCCTCTTCCGATGGCATATTTATAAAGTCGATTATTATCATTCCCGAAAGATTTCTCAGACGGATTTGGATTAAAATTTCCGCCGCTGCTTCTTTATTTGTTTTAAAAACGGTGTCTCTGTGGGAACGGCTGTTGTTTTTGCCTGTGTTTACATCCACAACAACCATAGCCTCGGTGGGTTCTATGGTGATCCAGCCGCCGCTTTTAAGCCACACTTTTTTGCTTAAGAGTTTGTTTATTTTGCTTTCTATAAAATACCTGCGGAAAAGGGGAATTTCTTCGTCATAAGGAGTGGGGGTGAAAGTGTTTTCGGGGTCGATGTAACTTAAATAATCCTCAGGTGAGTTTGTTATAATTTCAACATCTTCATCTGCCGAAAAAGCCTTTATTGCTGTCAGGGCTTCGCTCTCGGCTTTTTTAAGAAGGGCGGGAGCCTTGCGGAACTGTCCCGTATTTTCGATTTGGTTAAGCTGTTCTATAAGGCTTTCAGCTTCAGCCTTTAAAGCCGACAGGGAGGCGGTTTCAGCCTTTGTTCTTATAATAATGTCGAAGTGAGAAAAGGGTTCGCCGGTCAGGGCTTCTTTTATGTCGGAGCGTAGGTCGGGGTCGGTAATTTTTCGTGAAATGCGGATTTCGCCCTTGCCCTTTGACACTACGCAGAGACTGCCGTTCAGGGTTAGGGCGGTGGTTACGGCGGCTCCCTTTTCGCCTTCGGCTTCTCTTATTATCTGAACAGCCAAATCGCTGCCCTCTTTAAGCTTAATATCCTTCAAGGGCAGCTCTTTTTTATCGTTTAAAAAAAGAAAAGCGTCTTTTTCACTGCCTATGTCAATAAAGGCAAAGCCGCTTTTTAATATGCGTTTGATTTTGCCTGTGAAAATATCTCCTACGGAAAAGTCTGTGCTTTTTTTTGACGGTATCAGCTCAACGAGATTTCCGTCCTGCAAAAGAGCCGTTTTGATTATATTTTCACTGCATTCGATTATAGCTTTTTTCATACCTCAATTATCCTCAATTATATTAGGCTCAATATCATCACGGGGAACAAAAGCATCCTTCAAGCCCTCTGTAATATAAACCTCGCCATCATCCGTTATAAAAACAATGTCGAAGCTGTCGGGGGAGTTCCTCCAAAACTCGGAGCCCTTTTCAAGCCCCATAACAAACACCGCCGTGGAATATGCGTCAGCCGTAAGGCCGCTGTCAGCAACGATTGTAATGGAGGTCAGACCGCTTCTTGCAGGGGCGCAGGTCTCAGGGTCGATAATGTGGTGATAGCGCACTCCGTCAAGGTCAAAATAGCGCTGATAGCTGCCGGAGGTTATAACAGCCTTGTTTTCAAGGCTCAGAGTGCCTATAAGGCTGCTTTCGTCGGCAGGGTCGGTTACGCCGATTTTCCAAAGACTTCCGTCGGTTTTTACGCCTATGGTTTCCACGTTGCCCCCTAAGGAAACAATGCCGCTTGTAATGCCCATATCCTTCATAATATCACAGACTAAATCCGAGGTATAGCCCTTTGCCACAGAGCCTAAATCAACCTCAGCCAAGCTGTCGGTTAATGCGACGGTGTTGTTTTCGCCCAAAATAATATTTTCGGCGTTCACGTGGTTTTTAAGCTCCGAAAGCTCCTCATCAGTCGGAACTCTGTGTTCTCCCGTTGTAAAGCCCCACGCCTTAACGGCAGGGTAAACCGCAACATCAAGGGAACCGTCTGTTTTTTCGTAAAAGTCAAGGGCAGAGCCTAAAAGAGAATAGGTATCGTCGCTGACCTGAGCCGTTTTTTCACTGTTGAGTCTGTATATGTCGCTGTTTTCATTGTTGACGGAAAACAGCTTGTCAAGACGGTTTATCTCGTCAATTGCGGCATTTACGGCGGCCTCACAGCCCTCTCCGTAAGCTGTAAGGGTCATTGCGGTATCCATAGCGAAAATCGTCTGTGAGTACTCCTGAGGGCTTTCAGAAGGGGCTGAAGAACAGCCCCCCAAAAGCATTATAAGCCCGAGCCCTAAGCAGAAAAGCTTAAATTTCATATATGTTCATCTCCGAAGAAAGAGAAATTATTCAACCTCTATGCTGTCATAGATTTTTTGAAGATATTCACAGTCTGAGTGATATCTTTCGGGGGTGGAGCATTCCAAAAGCATAGTAATATAAGGCTTTTTGGTTTTAAGGTTTGTAAGAACTGGCTCATAGTTCAAAAGTCCGTCGCCAACGTGTTCAAACTTAACCTCGCCGTCCTCAAGCTTAAAGTCCTTCATATGAATAACGGAAATTTTTTCGGAATAAAGCTCAAAAGCACGGTTTATAATTTTATCCTGATCCTTATAATTTTCACCGTTAAGAAGATTTACAGGGTCTAAAATAACCTCTACGTTAGGTGAGTCAATGTCACGAAGGAAGCGGAGCATCATTTCGGGCGAGTAAAGAGTATGTGTAGCAACGCCCTCAACGCCTACGATAACCCCAAGCTTTTCAGCTGCAGAGACGATTTCTCTCATTGACTTTAAAAGAAGCTGATAGCCTGCTTCTGTGTATGTGGCAGGGTTAAGCTTAAGGTTGGGGTCAAAACGGCCTGTTTCGGTGCCTACCATGTCTGCGCCTATAGCCCTTGCATATTTAAGGTGTTCTATAAACTTGTTTACCTCAGCCTGTCTTTTTGATTCGATTGGGTTTGTGGGGTTTATGTAGCAGCCCAAAACAGCAACGTGAACGCCGTATTTATCTAACGTTCTCTTAAGATAATTGCCCAGACCGGGGGAATACATACCCGGGTCGAACTTAATGTCCGTTATTGACTTTTTGAAAGCAAGCTGAACGTCTGTTACACCCAGTTCCTTAACTGCCTGACAGAAGCCCTCAAAGCTTCTTTTTGAACACAGGTCGTGTCCTCTCATACCAAATCCCATAAAAAGTTCCTCCTTTGTTTATATGTTGTAGGTTTCCCTTAAAATTCTTTTTCCCTCGTCAGTTTCGAATATTTTTTCGGCGGCGGTTTCAACTGCCTTTTGACTTAAGCCGTCCTCAAAGGCGTTGACCAGAAAATCCGCTTCCAAAAGTATGCGGTAGTCTATACCCTCTACATCTGTGTAGGTGTGGTGATGGGCTATAAGAAAGCATACCCTTTCGGTAAGTTCTTCATCATCGGTCAGCTCATTAAGCATTGCCCTTGCAGGCTCAACCCCAAGCTGCTCCTGATATTTGCCGTCGGAAGAGCCGTATGTCTTAAGAGCAGGCTTTATGCCTATATCGTGCATAAGAGCCGCTGTTTCCAAAATAAGCCGGGTTCTTTCGTCAAGCCCCTGTTTTCTGCCTATAAAACGGGCATAGCCCCACACCTTCAAAAAGTGGTTTATACGCAGAGGACTGTCCTCATATTCCGTCATTTTAACAAATACGCTGTCAATAAAATTGTTGTTCATAGTGATGCCCCTTTATTTGTTTTGGTCTATAAAGGTTATTTCGTTGGGCATAACAAGCCCAAGCTTTTCCCTTGCGATTTTTTCATAGTACTCGTCCGATTTATAATAGTCGCCTTCCATCGAAAGTTCGGCATTAAGCTCCGTTTCTTCCTCAATGGACTTTTCAAGCTCCGTTTTTTGAGCAATAAGCTCACGGCTTGTGCTTAGGTTTGTAATCATAGCGTAAGCAAAAACTGCAAGCATAGCAGCTATTACAACAGCATATACCGCCCAAAAACTCGGTATTAAGCTTTTTTTGTTTTCTTCCTTTGTTTTTTTTGTGTCTTCCGTTTAAAACACCTCCCAAACGGGGCAGAGGCTCTTTTAACAAATACTTTCAATAATATTATCCCACATTTTACATATTTTTTCAACTGTAAATTTATAAACTTAAAAGGTTTTAATAAAGCTTTCACAACAGGGCATAAAATCAGCCTTAAAAGCCTTTTGACGCCATTAAGGGC
>JAJBVU010000103.1 GCA_020859645.1 Eubacterium sp.
AGGGAAAACAGTATAATTACGTAGATTATCAGCACTTGAAATGTCATTGCTTATAACTTTTTGTGCATAAGTTAAAAACTTTTTACTGCTATATAAATCTTTTGGTTCAAATTCAATATCAGCTTGTAATAAACCAATTGTAGTTGCAACGCTTAGTTCTCTTAAGTGTGTTTTTATATCTGCCATTGTCATATCCTCCTGTTATTTAAATAAATGAAACTCTTTTTTTGTGTATCCCATGTCTAATGCACGATATAAGTATCTTGCAGCTATAGACGAATAAGGTTTCCATTTTTTACATTTTTTATAGACTGATTTTTCACTGCAGTCTTCGGTTTTATACAACCATTTGTATGCCTGTAAAAACGCTGCATCTTCTACCGGTAGTACATCCGGGCAATCGAGAACGAATATCAGATACATCTTAGCTGTCCATTTTCCAATGCCAAGTATCTTCATCATCTGCCTCCTTGCTTTATAGTAAAAAATCTAATGAATCATCTTGTTGTTTATCACTAAGATTATTTTTTAAGAGTTTTACATCTTTGCTTAGGCATTGTTTTTCCTAATACTTCTATTGTTTCGTGTATAAGATGAAACTTTGATGCATAATTGCTTTTGATTGGAAGTTTGGTAAAAGCAATTACTCTGTTAGATTTGGATTTGTTTTTCCTATCGTCTATAGGCGTAAATGTAATTTCATAGTATATTTTTCTGTTTACAAATAGCGGTTTGATTTTTTGAATATAGTATTTATCCTTGCTATCTGCATATAATACCGCAGGATGTTGTTCTATCTTGTCAGAAATTTTTTATAGTATTCTTGTAAGGTATCATCTAAATGCAGAGGAAATTTCTCAAGATTATGTAATATCTGAATTCCGTAATACTGTTGAAGCAAATATCAATTGTCGGCATTGACACTTCTCCCTTCGTTAGATTTCGCCATCATCCCAGTCATCAATAAATGCGTCATACGGAAATGCTACTGAAAATAATTCTGGATGAAGTTTCACATATAAGTTCCTTATTTTTAATCTTGTTTTTTTGATGAAGAAAGGCTCATTTCCACCAATCAAAAGGCTTTCGCTTAGTTGATTTAGTTCTCCAAGTAAAGCATATACATTTGCTTTCAAAGTTAAGTCAGTAAATGCTGTAGCTTTTGTATTCCACTTTGATGCGTACAAGTCCTTTTTTCTTGGCAGCGTCATATCAAGCAGTTCTATACCATAGTTTTCGCCAATCATTGCAAGCATGATTTCATCGTAATCAGCAGTTAACTCTTGAAGCAATAATTTATCCTTCGAAGAATATTTGTGTACTTCAGATATCTGTTTTTCAGGAATTTCGACAATATCATTATCATCGTTCTTTTTAGTACTCTTCGGAGTGCTTTTTTTTGTGAAGCCGCTACAGTGAGAATACTTTCAAAAAAATACGCTATTTTTTCAGCCACGTTGTATAAGGTTATATCCTCAATGTATGGCGAAAATGCCTTGCACAACCTTTGTGATGTTGCTTCTTGGAAAATTTCTTTGTTTTATGTCCAAGCCTACCAAAGCATACCCACAGCTGTCTGGTTCTACCAACCCTATAGTTTATAATTAAAGTTGTTAAGGGACAGCTTTATTTCAAAATTCACCCAAAATGGCTTTGGAGTTAAAACTGTATAAATTATAACAGAAATTCAAGAAAAATTCTACACCTTCCAACTAAAAAAATCAGTGAACACAGAATATTTGTAGGCTCATACAATTTCGGATATATTCTTATATGTATTTTAACAAAAATAAAGACTAATCCCTCAGAAGTCAAAAATAGTAAATTATGCTAGGAGTGCGCAATCTTGGCAGGATATCTTATAGGTTTCAATCCACTGTAATAAAAACTAGTGGTTGATTCGTGAAGAGATGCCCTTTCCTTTTTGCGCTCTTTTTAGCTTTATGGGTCTGTGTATCTCTATCGCAGACCCATTTTTATACCCCTGCCATGATTACCCTCCAAAAATAGGAGGACAATCTATGAAAATCAAAATTTTGTATGAGGAAAATATCAAAAACGGTCACAAGAATTACACTATAGTTGAATTTCCGGATGATGACTACAGTTTATTGCTCGAAACAGACTATCAACAGCGTTTAGCTGAAGCACCGTAAAATAAAAAAGATGAAGTAAAAAAATGTGAAACACTGCAGGAATTATATGACATTTTTAACAATCAAGAGTACAATAACTGGCGCAGAGAAAATTGTCGAAGAGGCATTATAAAAGCACCTTTTATAGATGATGAGAAAGATGAATATGCAACTGACGGTATTGAATATATAGCAGATAATACGAAATTCTGTGTTTTGTTTAGTAATTGTATTTATATTTGCTATTATCCCAATTCTTTCGTTGTGGGTTATTCTCTCCTGTTTTGTAGTGTTTTTTTGGTGGTTTATTTTCTCTTTATTCTCTCTATTCTCTTTCGTATTTTTGACTTTCAAAATTTTTAGTACGAATTTAGTACGCTCACAGAACGCAACAGAAAAAACCGCCGCAACATTTATATTTGCTTTTATTATAAGCCGCAGACATCAAAAAGTCAATATTAACTGCCGCCGTTTTTATCATAGTTTATAAGCAGCTCCGACATTCGCTCTGCCTCGGATTCGTCAAGCTGGGCTGAAAGCTCACCTTGTTTATTTGGGTATAGGTGGGCGTATGTTTGCAGCGTCGTCTGTATGTTTTCGTGCCCGAGCCGCTCCGCAACAAGTTTAATCGAACAGCCCATTTCAATTAAGAGTGAAGCGTGAGAGTGCCGCAAGTCGTGAACTCTTATTTTCTTCACTCCCGACAATTTACAGCCTCTTTTCATTTCGGTCTGCAAATAATGTTTTGTGAAGTAAAAAATTCGGTCTGTCGGCTGATAGCCTACAAGCCTTTCGGTATAGTCTTTTATAAGCGCAAGTATAAAATTAGGAACGGTTATTTTTCTTTTAGACTTTGTTGTTTTCGGGTCGGAGATGATTGTCTGCCCTTTGACCTGCGCCGCCGTCTTAGTTATTGATATGGTGGATTTCTCGAAGTCAACATCTTCAAGAGTTAAGGCGAGAAGCTCACCGGAGCGCATACCTGTCCAAAACAAAACTTCAAAAGCAAGTCTGCCGGCTGGTTTATCCTTTATGCACTCAATGAATTTATAAAATTCTTCTTTAGTCCAAAATTGCATTTCCTCAGCTTTTTTCTTCCCAAACGGCCCGCAGAGTACAACAGGGTTTGATTGCAGCCCATAATACCGTATGGCAAAATTCATAATTGCCGACAATTGATTATTTATGCTTTTGAGATACGTCGGAGCATAGCCGGCAGGGTCTTTGAGTAATTTATTTTGCCACCTACGAACCATATTCGGCGAAACATCTCGAACCGCCACATCTGCAAAATAAGGCAGGATTTTCGTTTCTATCAACCAGTGCTTATTTTCATTTGTAGTTATCTTAAGTCTGTCGGCGCAGTCGGCAAAATAAAGTTCAATCAAAGAACCCATAGTCATATCGGTACTTCCGTTTTGTTTGGCTATAAATTCACGCTCATATTCTTGGGCCTCTTTTTTTGTTTTAAATCCCTCTTTTTTCTTTTTCTTCCGATTTCCGTTCCATTCGGTGTAATAAAATGAGGCATACCACGTTCCTTTTTTGTTTTTATACACAGGCATATAAACACCCCCTTTAAACCAAAGTTAATATCATAGCTGCAAAAAATTATTTGCCATAATGATAACGGCAAGCATAGATTATTATTTTGTTATCTTCGCAGGAGTAAATAAGTCTATGCTCTTCTGTTATTCTGCGGCTCCAAGTGCCTGACAATTCGTATTTTAAAGGTTCGGGTTTACCTATGCCGGAAAAGGGGGTAGAATCAATATCTTTAAGCAATTGATGAATACGCTTTACTATTTTTTTGTCTTGTTTAAACCAATATTGATAATCTTCCCAAGCCTTATCAGTAAAGCACTTAATCATCTATTTCTGCGATTTCAAGTGAAGTCAGCTTACCTGCCTTAGCTTCTTCTATAGATTCAAGCAAGCGTGTATAATTTGCGTTGCTTTTGCGAATATAAACATTTTCAATAAGATTGTCATATTCTGCTTGAGAAACAAGAACAACATTACTGTCTTTTTTTCGGGTTATTATTATCGGTTCACAATTTTGTACAACCTTTTCACAGGTTTTGTCAAAGTTTTTAACTGCTTTTTGAATAGTAGTAGCCAACATATTATCAATCCTTTCTTGTGTTATGTTTAGTTTTCCTTAAAAACCAAAAGCTTTTTTTGCTTTCGTTTGCTTTTCTGAAAAAGCATTTGCTTCTTTTGCTTTCGTTTGCTTTTCAGTTAAAGCATTTGCTTTTTTTGCTTTTAGTTTATGGAAACCTCCATAAAAATCAAATCCCCGGTTTCGGTACTTCCCTTATAAGTGGGAGACTTACTGCCGGGGCACGATTAACCTAAATAATAAGCAACTGTTGCTATGGTTACAGTATACACGGTTGAACCGAAAAAGTCAACAGCTTTAAAAATATTTTCTCGGTCTTTTATTCTGCGGCTTTTGCGATATGGAGCTGTGACTTTAAGGCTTCCTGTAATATTTGAGAGTAGTTAATATTTTTTTCGAGGGCAGCGGAATTAAGCCATGCGGGAATGGTTACTGTACGGTTGACGGATCGGTTTACATTAGCCTTACGG
>JAJBVU010000185.1 GCA_020859645.1 Eubacterium sp.
TTGCAGAAGAGGGTATTAACATTTTGGATATTTCCCAAACTATCGTAGGGGGATATTTTAATATGATGATGATAGTTGACTTAAGCGAAAGCACTCATAAGTTTGAGAACGTGTCAACAGGGCTTAAATCAATCGGCGATGAGTTAGGGCTTGAGGTTAAGCTGCAAAGAGAAGATATTTTCGACAGTATGCACAGGATATGATATTTTTGCGGAAAATGACGGAGGGCTTGCTTTTATGATTACTCAAAAAGAAGTTTTGGAAACAAATAAAATGATAAGTGAAGAAAATCTTGACGTGCGTACCATAACAATGGGTATAAACCTTTTGGACTGCGCCGACTCAGATCCAAAAAAGCTTTGCGGCAAGATTTATGACAAAATTACAAAAAGTGCAGACAAGCTTGTGGAAACAGGGGAGCAGATTTCAAGAGAATACGGCATTCCTGTTGTAAACAAGAGAATTTCGGTAACGCCTATTGCCCTTGCAGCCAGCGGCCACTCACAGGAGACCTGTGTTGAAATAGCCAAAACCCTTGACAAGGCGGCTATTAACGTTGGCGTCAACTTTATAGGCGGCTATTCGGCTCTTATTCAAAAGGGTTCAACTCAAAGCGATATAAATTTAGTCAGGAGTATTCCCGAAGCCTTGTCTGAAACAGAGAGAGTTTGTTCAAGCGTAAACTTGGGCACATCACGCAACGGCATAAATATGAACGGCGTTAAAAAGATGGGCGAGATAATTAAGGAAATGGCTTATCTGACCAGAAACAACGGCTCTATGGCTTGCGCTAAGTTTGTTGTTTTCTGCAATGCCGTTGAGGACAACCCATTTATGGCGGGGGCTTTTCACGGCGTAGGTGAGAGAGACAGAGTTATAAACGTAGGTGTCAGCGGTCCCGGCGTTGTTAAATATGCTCTTCAGGGTGCGGGAAACGCCGACTTTGAAACGCTGTGCGAAATTATTAAAAAGACAGCATTTAAAATTACGAGAGTGGGTCAACTTGTGGCTCAGGAGGCGTCAAAGAGACTGGGCGTGCCTTTCGGCATAATCGACCTGTCTCTTGCTCCCACACCGGCAATAGGCGATAGCATAGCCGAAATTTTCAACGAAATGGGGCTTGAAGCTGCCGGAGCGCCCGGCACAACCGCAGCCCTTGCTATTCTTAACGACAATGTGAAGAAGGGCGGTCTTATGGCTTCCTCATATGTGGGCGGCTTAAGCGGTGCATTTATCCCCGTAAGCGAGGATCACGGAATGATCGACGCAGCGGTCAGCGGCGCTTTGACCCTTGAAAAGCTTGAAGCTATGACCTGTGTCTGCTCCGTAGGGCTTGATATGATAGCTATCCCCGGAGATACCTCAGCTTCTACAATTTCGGGCATTATCGCCGATGAAATGGCTATCGGCATGATTAACAATAAGACTACTGCCGTAAGAATTATTCCGGCGTACGGCAAAAAAGTGGGCGAAAGCGTTGAGTTCGGCGGTCTTTTGGGAACTGCTCCCGTTATGCCCGTAAACGGCTATTCCTGTGAGAGGTTTATCAGAAGAGGGGGAAGAATTCCCGCTCCCGTTCACAGCTTTAAGAATTAAAAAAGAATATAGGCATACAAAAAGGGCTGATCAAAGCCCTTTTTTAGTGGATGCCTATAATTAAATTTTAACTTGCCTTAAGCTCCAGTCTGAGCCTGTCGGCAATAAGCGCAATAAACTCGCTGTTTGTGGGCTTGCCCTTGTGGCTGTTTATGGTGTAGCCGAAAAGGTTGTTGATGGCGTCTACCTTTCCTCTGCTCCAAGCCACCTCTATTGCATGGCGGATAGCCCTTTCCACTCTGCTGGGAGTGGTGTTGCATTTTTTGGCAATTGTGGGGTAAAGCTCCTTTGTAATATAGTTCAAAACGTCAATATCGTTAATAGCCATTAAAATAGCTTCTCTCATATAGTGATAACCCCTTATGTGAGCCGGAACCCCTATTTCATGAAGAATGTTTGTTACCTTGGTTTCAAGGTCATATTCACTGCTTCTTGCAAGGCAGAGGCTCTTGGAAAGGGCAGCCCCGGCAGGTTCCTTAAGCTGGCGTATTCTTGAAATAAGAAGGTCGGGGTCAAAGGGCTTTGCAATGTAATAATATGCGCCTAATTCAAAGGCTCTTCGTGTAATCTGCTCCTTTGTTATGGCAGTTAAAATTATGCACTTTGTCTGACTTTTTTCAGGCGATTCCGCAAGCCTTTCCAAAACGCCTATTCCGTCAAGCTTAGGCATAATTCCGTCCAAAAGTGCGATGTCGGGCTTTTCCGATAAAATTATTTTCACAGCCTCTTCGCCGTCTTTGGCTATGCCGGAAATTTCAAGGTCGGGCTGTTTTCCCAAATGTGCGGCAAGTATGTCGCAAAAATCGGTGTTGTCTCCGGCGATTAAAACAGTTTGTTTTTTGTTTGTCATAAATTATCCCTCCATTAAAAATTAAAAAATCTTAAGTATGTTATCTTTTATAATAAAGAAGATAAATATATGCTATCAGTGCCAATATTTACCAACAATTCGATTATAGCACACAATAATTTAAAATGCAAGGATAATTTTCCAAAAAATGGAAAAATTTTAGGCTGTGCCTAAAAAGCCTTAAGAAATGGGACGTTTCAGTCCCTCGGAAGTCCATATAATGACAACGAAGCGTTTGAATATCTGCGGTCAAGGCTTATTTCCTCACCGAACCATTCCGGCGGATTAAAAACAAGGGCTTCCTGCATACTTTTAAACTCCACCTCTACATTCATAAACCCCTGAAGGTCGCCGCTGTATATGTCAAGCTCAGCAATAAGCTCCTCATCAAGAGGAATAATATAACGCTTTTTTTCTATAATATTGCCCTCGGTTTTTTCTCTCAAATGATTAAACTGCTCTTCAGTTATGGGATATTCAAACTCCGCCTTTTCAATAACTCCGGCGCTTTTAAATGTAAAAAAATATTTATCATCGGCTTTTCTTATTCTCAAAGTGGGGTTTGTGGAAATATAGGCTTGAATAATGCTTTTGCACTCATATGAGCCTAAGCCTTCCGGCAGTGTTTTAACAAGATATTTTCTCTCTATTTCTTTGTTGTTTACGTTCATTTTAATCACCTCTGAGCCTATTATAACATATCTTCACAGATAATAACAGACTTGTTTTTTTCCGAAACTTCTGTTTTTAAAGCCTTTGATATGTTTATATATTTTTTATTGTTTAAAGAAACAGCGGTATAGGGAGCCGAAAAAAATCTGTTATAGTCCTCTTCATTTAAATATGCGGAGCCTGAAATAATAGCACCGCAGACAGGCAGCTTCTTTTCATTGCCCTTATCATTTTCAAATTCTCTTATTACAGCTATAAGCTCCCTCAATGCTTCATCGTCATTAGAGATTAACAGTCTGTTGTTGTAGCCCTCAAATTCATAATTGTTCGATTCATAGACAATAAAGCCTATAATGTTGGGGTAAAGGGCTTTAATCTCGCTGAGTGCCGATATATATTTTCTTTTTTCGTTTTTATAATAACTGTGAGTAATTTCGCAGTAGTCCGCCGCAGAAAATCGGCTTATAATTACTGGCTTAGAATATGCGAAGCTTATATATTCAAGCTTGTCATAAATCAGGGGCAAGGTGTTTTCGCCGTTTAAGCCGCAGAGAAGGGATATGCCCATAAGGTCGAAGGACTGCTCCGGCGGCAGAAAATCCGTCTCGTTATAAATAAGCTCGGGAGCAACTGCCCACACAATTTTGCTTTTGGGGGCTTTCTCTCTTATTATTTCGGCGGCGTTTTTATAAAATTGTCTGTAGGCGGCGCTGTTAAAGTTCGGCGTTACATAGAGGGGGTAAAGCTCAATATATGCGTCTGTGTTGAAATAACCTATGCTTTCCGCAATTTCTTCAATATGAGACAGGTCGAAAATCTGCTGTCCCTCTTCTATAACTATATAGGGGGTTTTGTCCTCTGCTATGCATTTGACCATAAAATTATAGGGCAGGGGGTCTGTGTTCTTCATAAATACAATTTCGGCGGTGGTTTCAATGCCCTGAAGGCTTTCGGAGTATATGGCAGTTAAAGGGGCGGCTTCCTCATCTGTTTTAACGTAAACGTTGGCAAGAGTTAAGTCAATTTTCGTTTCGGTGTTTTCGTCTGTATTAAGATTTATACACAACAAAAAAACTATTATTATACCCAAAATAAAAATAATATAGCTTTTAATTGAAATCACCTCCGACCTTATTTTTGACAGCTTTACAAAAATCAAAACCGCCAAAGTCAAAATTTTCCTTGACAAATCCTTAATTGATTTATAAGATTATATATAGAAGAATTTAAGAATAATAAGGAATTATGAAAATATGAAATATCAATCAAGAGGTGAAAATTATGAATAATGCCGAGAAACTGACTGAATTTATAAGCAACATCCCCGACGCCGCCTTCGGGGCAAGATACATTGCAAACGAGCTAGACGACTACGGCTTTGAGTAGATTGACCTTTCAAAGCCCTTAAGGCTCAAAAAAGGCGGCGCATACTACGCCGTTAAGGAGTCATCATCTATAATTGCCTTTACAGTAGGTCAAAATTTAAAGAGACACCGGTTTAAAATAACCGCCTCCCACCTTTACAGCCATTACTTTAAAATAAAGAAAGCTCCTACCCTTAGTTACAAAGTCTAGATAAGGGTGAACA
>JAJBVU010000202.1 GCA_020859645.1 Eubacterium sp.
TTATAAACCTGTTTTTTTACTTTATCAATAGGCTGAGAATTAAGAATTATTATTTTTTTAAGAATTAAAAAGAGTGATAATAGCTGCATTATTATATTTACAGCGGAAATAATATGCATAATAAAGACTGTAAACAAAGCAAAGAAAAAAATCTGAGGTTAATTGCATATTATTGCAAAACCGCAGATTTTTTATAAAAGTGCTTAGGTATGGTTAAAGATTTGCCGCTTTAAGGGCTTCGTCTAAAATTGAAACAGCCTTATCGATATGTTCCTTCTCGGCGATAAGAGAGGGAACGAAACGGATTATATACTGACCGGCGTTTGCAAGAAGCAGACCCTTTTCGATAGCCGCAGAAATTACGGGAGCAACGGGAGTATTAAGCTCGGCACCCTGCATATAGCCTATACCTCTGACATCGATAATTGCCGAATGGGCTTTTTTAAGCTCTTCAAGACACTGTGTGAGATAGGCTCCGTTTTTGTTTACGTTATCCAAAATGCCGTTGTGGAGAAGGTCAAAAACTGTGTTTGCGCAGGATGTAGCCATGGGGCCTCCGCCGAAGGTTGAGGCATGGTCGCCGGGAGCAAAGCACTCCGCAAATTCCTCTTTTGCAAGCATAGCACCCATAGGAAGTCCGCCGGCTATGCCCTTAGCCATACAGAGAGCATCGGGACAAACCCCGAAGGTCTGATAAGCAAAGTATGTGCCAAGACGTCCGCAGCCGCACTGAACCTCGTCGAAAATAAGCTTTATATCCTTTTCGTCGCAAAGGGCTCTGACAGCAAGCAAAAATTCCTTTTCTGCAGGGTGAATGCCGCCTTCGCCCTGAAGAGGTTCCATAAGAATTGCACAGGTGTTTTCCGTTACGGCGTTTTTAACTGAGTCTATGTCATTGAATTTGGCATATTTTATGTGAGGAAGCATATCGCCGAAGCCGTTGTGATAATGGCTTTGACCTGTTGCGGTAACTGCGGCAAAGGTTCTGCCGTGGAAGGAGTGTTCCATTGTAATTATTTCCTGTCTGCCTGTTTTTGCGCCGAACTTACGTGCAAGCTTTAAAGCCGCTTCGATTGATTCTGCACCTGAGTTGCAGAAAAATACTCTGTCCAAATCACCTTCGTTTATTATTTTTTCGGCAAAGTCAGCCATAGGCTTTGTCCAGTAGAGGTTAGAACAGTGTATAAGCCTGTGGGCTTGGTTTGAAATTGTTTCCGCAAGGACGGGGTTGTTATGACCAACGGAGTTTACGGCAATTCCGCCTAAAAAGTCTAAATATTTCTTTCCGTTTTCGTCCCATACATACATTCCGTCGCCGTGGTCTAAGGCAATGGGAAAACGGTTGTATGTATTCATTACATATTTTTTGCCCTTTTCGATTGTATTCATATTTATCACCTTTTTCGTTATTACATTATCCTTCTATAAGTGTGCCTATGCCCCGTTTTGTGAAAATTTCAAGCAGGAGACAGTGTTCAATTCTTCCGTCTATAATATGAACGTGAGAAACTCCGGCTTCAACTCCGGCTGTACAGCAGGCAATTTTGGGGATCATTCCTCCGCTTATTCTTCCGTCGGCAATCATTTCTCTGACTTCGTCAATGTGAACCACTGAAAGAATGCTGTCGGGGTCGTTTACGTCCTCTAAAAGTCCGGCTACGTCTGTAATGAAAACAAGCTTTTCGGCATTTAAAGCCCCGGCAACAGCCACAGCGGCATAGTCTGCGTTTATGTTATAGCTTTTGTTATCGTCAATGCCTATGCCTATGGGGGAAATTACCGGAACGAAGTCATTATCCAAAAGAGTGCGGATAAGGTGGGTATTTACCTCTTCAACCTCGCCTACATAGCCTATATCCTCTCCGTCCGCAGTCATTTTTGAGCAGCGTAAAAGGTTGGCGTCCTTTCCGCAGAGACCTACGGCGTTTATGCCGTGGGCACAGAGGTCGGCGGTTATGTTTTTGTTAAGCTTTCCTGCCAAAACCATTTGAACAACGTCGATTGTGTCCTCATCGGTTACTCTGAGCCCGTTTTTAAATTCGGACTTTATGTTAAGGGTTGCAAGCATATTGTTTATGTCCTTGCCGCCGCCGTGAACCAAAACAGGCTTAAAGCCTACATATTTCATAAGAGCAATGTCCTTGATTAAAGACTGCTTAACCTCTTCGTTTACAAGGGCTGCTCCGCCGTATTTTATAACTACGGTTATTCCGTTAAATTCCTTTATATAGGGCAGTGCTTCGGTAAGAATTGCCGCCTTTTTGATTTCTTTTCTGAATACGTTATCTGTCATTTTGATTACCTCCGTTTACGAACGGTAGTCGCCGTTTATCTTAACATAGTCATAGGTTAAGTCACAGCCCCAGGCAAAGGCTTCTTCAGAGCCTTCTGCGGTGTCAACCTCCACGTTTATTTTTTCGGCTGAAAGAACTGTTTTGGCTATGTCCTCGTCAAAGACTACTGGCTTACCCTCGTCCATAACCAAAATCGAGCCGTTGTCCGACTTGAATGTAAGGCTGACCTTAAGGGGTTCAAAGTCGGCTCCCGAATAGCCCATAGCGCAGAGAGCTCTGCCCCAGTTTGCATCGCTGCCGAAAATTGCGGCTTTGAAAAGATTTGAGCTGACAATGCTTCTTGCCATAAGCCTTGCATCGTCCTTTGTTTTTGCGTTGTAAACGTGGGCTTCAATAAGCTTTGTGGCTCCCTCGCCGTCCTTTGCACACTTTATGGCAAGATCTCTTGCTATATAAAAAAGTGCATTTAAAAACTCTTCATATTCGGGGGTGTTTTCTTTAATTTCTTCGCTGCAAGACTCCCCGTTTGCCAAAGCGATTACGGTGTCGTTTGTGGACATATCTCCGTCAACGCTTATCATATTAAATGTATCCTTAACGGCTGCCGAAAGGGCGGTTTGAAGAGTTTTAGAAGAAATAACTGCGTCGGTAGTTATAAAGCAAAGCATTGTAGCCATATTGGGGTTAATCATTCCGCAGCCCTTGGCAATTCCGCCGATTGTAACGGCTTTGCCGCCGATTGTGATTTCGGCACAGGCTTTCTTGGGAACGGTGTCTGTTGTCATAATTGCTTCCGCTGCGGCCTCTCCGCCTTCGAAGCTGTCGGAAAGAGCGGAAAAGCAGGCTTTAATGCCTTCCTTAATTGTGTCCATAGGAAGGTTTACCCCTATAACACCCGTTGAGGCTGTGAGAATGTTTTCAGCCTTTACTCCCGAAAGCTCGCCTAAGAAGGCAGCTGAGTCCTCGGCGTCCTTAAGCCCCTGAGAGCCTGTGCAGGCGTTGGCGTTGCCGCTGTTTACAACAACTGCCTTAATAGGATTTTTAACTGTTTTCATGTCATATATAACGGGAGCGGCTTTAACCCTGTTGGTTGTGAAGCAGCCGGCGGCGGAACAAAGCTTTTCGCTTAAAATTACCGCCATATCCTTTTTTGCCTTTTTAATTCCTGCGTGTATGCCCGAAGCGGAAAAGCCTTTGGGGCTTGTTATATTTCCATTAATTATATTCATAATGCTGTCTCCTTTTTAAATGGGGAAGGGCGGAACAAAGTCTAAGCCTGTTTTTTCGTCCAAGCCGAAAAGAAGGTTCATATTTTGAACTGCCTGACCTGCGGCGCCCTTGAAAAGGTTGTCAATTGCTCCGATTGCAATAATTCTGTTGGTTCTTTCGTCTATAGTGAAGCCTATGTCTGTAAAGTTTGAGCCTTTTACAAACCTTGTTTCGGGGAAGGCTCCTTTACTGCAGAGTCTTATAAAATATTCGTCCTTATAATATTTTTCATAAGCGGCTCTGACCTCTTCATAGGTTGTTTTTGCTTTAAGATTTCCGTAGCAGGTTGCCAAAATACCTCTGTTCATAGGTATAAGATGGGGAGTGAAGTTTAAAACAATTTTTTTGCCGCAGGCATAGGAAAGCTGTTCCTCAATTTCGGGGGTGTGGCGGTGGCTGGCTATTTTATAAGCCTTGACGGACTCGTTTACTTCGCAGTAAAGGTTTGAAAGGTTTACCCCTCTGCCTGCTCCGGAAACGCCGCTTTTTGCGTCGATAATTATGGAGTTTTCGTCAATAAGCCCTTCCTTAACAAGGGGATAAAGAGTGAGAATTGAACAGGTTGTGTAGCAGCCCGGGTTGCCTATAATTCGGCTTGTTTTAATTTTTTCTCTGTTTATTTCGCAAAGTCCGTAAACAGCTTCCTTAAGAACGTCCTTGCTGTAATGCTCGCAGTACCAGCTTTCGTAAACGTCAATATCCTGAAGGCGGAAGTCAGCCCCTAAGTCTATAACCTTGCATTTATCCAGAAGCTTTGAGTTTATTCTCTTGCTTGCTTCGCCGTGGGGCAGAGCCAAAAATATAACGTCGCAGCTTTCCGAAAGCTTTTCAATATCCTCTTCTTCACAAATATAGCCTGTGGCTGAAAAGTTGGGGTAAACCTCTTTATAGCTTTTTCCGGCGTAGCTTTTTGATGTAAGGGCTTCTGTTTTTACGTTGGGGTGGTTTTCCAAAAGGCGCACAAGCTCACTGCCTGCGTAGCCCGTAGCGCCTATGACGGCGGCTTTTATTTTCATAAGGATTCTCCTTTTTCTTCTATAATTTTTCGTATCATTATTTCATATTTAAAAGATTAGAATAGATTATACATCATTTTAGAATAGTATGCAAGTATTTTTTTGAAAAATCATAAA
>JAJBVU010000134.1 GCA_020859645.1 Eubacterium sp.
GTAATGTTTAAAGTGAGAATTTGTTATTGCGGCATAATTTGGAACTTTGTTATGTTCAAATAGCATTAACTATAAAAATTCTAGGATTGGTGGTAGAGATATGATAGATATATCTGTGACAATAGTTGCCTATAACAATTATGGCGATATAACAAGATCTGTTTGTACATTAGAAAAGTATACGTCAAACAAATTACGAAAGAAGATTTATATTGTAGATAATAGTGGGGATAATTATGATCACCATATATCCAGAGACACCATGAAAAGTAAAATTTTAAAATACAAAGATGTAGAGTATATTAATACCGGCTCTAATTTAGGTTTTGGAAGAGGAAATAATTTTATTATTCCTCTGCTTGATTCACATTATCATGCAATGGTTAACCCGGATATAGTTTTTGTTGATGATACATTAACTAAGCTTGTTGAATATATGGAACAGAACCCTGATGTCGGAATGTGCATACCGAGAATTATTGATGCTGACGGAAATTTACAGCCTGTATACAGACGGGAGTTAACAATTGCTGATATTCTGGTTCGATATTTATGTCCGGGTCTATGCAAAAACAAATTCAAAATGCATACTATGCAGGATATGGATTATTCAAAACCTTTTCAAGTACCATTTGGTCAAGGGAGTTTTCTTGTTATAAGAACTGACTTATTTCAAAAATTGGGTGGTTTTGATGAGCATTTCTTTATGTATGTAGAAGATGCAGATCTTTGCAAGAGAGTAAACCAAGTATCAAAATTAATGTATTTTCCTGATGCTTCAGTTATTCATAAATGGGAAAGGAGTTCACATAAAAATATGAAATTATTTTTTGAACATTTGAAATCAATAGCACAGTATTTCGTAAAATGGGGTATTATCGAAAAAATGAAATCAGGGGACAATGACACCCTTAGAAATCAGATAGGGGGGGTACTCAGCCCTAACACTGTTTCTTTCTCCCGGCTATCATGTTGCCGCATATAAGGAGGTGGCAGCATGAACTACATAATTTTCGGCGGTTCCGGTTTTATTGGGACGCATTTAATTCATTTACTGAAATCAGAATGTTTAAAAGCAAATGATAAAATCTATGACCTTGATATTGTTATGCCCGGCGAAGAAGGAGTTGTTCCCGGTGTTGTGGAAAAAAACGAAGGAGTTGAATATATTCGTCTTGACGTGAGAAAACCATTTGACTTCGATTTTAATTGTACACAGAATGATATTATTTTTAATCTGGCGGCGGTGCACAGAACCCCCGGACATAGAGATTATGAATATTTTGAGACAAACATTAAGGGAGCTGAGAATGTAACTGCTTTTGCAGAAAAACATAATATTAAGAAAATTCTCTTTACCAGTTCTATTGCTCCCTATGGTCCCGGTGAAAACAAAAAAGATGAGACAACACTGCCTACCCCTGAGTCTGCTTATGGTATCAGTAAGCTTGTGGCGGAAAAAATTCATGAAAAATGGCAGGTACAGGATAAGAATAGAGAGCTGACCATAGTTCGTCCCGGTATAGTATACGGTAAGGGTGAGCATGGTAATATGACTCGGTTATATAAAGGTCAGAAGGGTCATTATTTTGTTTACACAGGTCGAAAAGATACAATCAAAGCAAGTATTTACGTTAAGGAACTATGCCTGTTTTTTAAATACAGAATGATTGATAATAACTTCCCCGGCTGTGATCTCTATAACTGTACGTTTGAACCTGCATATAATATTCAGCAAATTTGTGAGGCAATGCAGAAAGCTACAGGTATGAAGAGACATATTCCTTTGATTCCGGGTGGTTTATTGATGACTGCTGCAAGAGTTCTGGGTCCTATTGGCGGAAAGAAGGTCGGTATCCATCCGGCACGGGTAAAGAAGCTTATGGTATCCACAAATATCAATGGTTTAAAGCTCAGTAAGAGCGGATACAAATTTCACTATACTCTTGAAGAAAGCTTCAAAGACTGGTTTAAGGACTGCAAGGAAGAGGGATTATTCTAAGGAGTGTACGAGAGATGAAAATGAAAAATCCAAAGGTATCACTTATAGTTCCCACACTAAATGCCGAAAAATATATCAGACCTTTGTTGACAAGTTTAAATAATCAAACAGTAAGACCGGAGGAAATAATCGTTATTGATTCCTCTTCGGAAGATAATACTATTGCAATTGCCGGAGAATTTGATAATGTTAAATGTATCGTTATTGACAGAAGCACTTTTAATCATGGCGGTACACGAAATAAAGCGGTGAAAGAATCTGAGGGCGATTATATTCTGTTTATGACACAGGATGCCTTGCCGGTAAATGAAATGTACATAGAAAATCTTTTAGCTCCGTTTTGCGATAAAAATGTAGCTATGGTATCGGGAAAACAGGTTGCAAGGAAAGATGCTTCAAAACGTGAGCGTTTGATTAGGGAGTTTAATTATCCAAATGAAGGCAATCAGCGAACAAAAGCAGATCTGGATAAATTTGGTGTTAAGACCTTTTTCTTTTCCGATGCGTGTTCCGCATACAGAAGAGATTTCTTTATGAAGCTTGGAATGTTCGATGATGACCTTGAAACTAATGAGGACATGCTTATGGCGGCAAAGGCTATTTACGCCGGATATACTGTTGTCTATGAATCAACAGCTCAAGTTTATCATTCGCATAATTTTACATTAAAACAGCAGTACAACAGAAATTTTACAGTTGGGCGTTTTTTTGCGAAAAATTCGGATAAACTCGGTAATGTTAAATCTGAGTCCGAAGGAATAAAAATGGCAAAAACCATAATTGTTAAGCTGTTAAAGCAGGGATCATTTATTGAATGTTTTATGTTTTGCTTAGATAGCTTTATGAAACTTGTAGGTTATAAAAGAGGTATGAAATCAATTAGTAAGAGGTAGTTTATGAAGATACTGGTAATTCAGGAACAACATTTTGTTGAAATGCCAAATGGAGAGGTGTGGGTTGATCAACAATCGGGACAGGATTTTTGGCAAAGATATTTAAATGTTTTTGATGAAGTTGTGGTTTGCGCAAGAATGGAAAAAAGTGACGTTTATAAAACAGACGGGCTTATTCGCTCTGACAGACCGGAAGTTACTTTTATCGGAATGCCAAACTTTCGTGGAGTTTTTGGCTTGATAAAAAATATTTTAAATATTTTAGTTATACTTCACGGCGCAATGAAAATGTGTGATCGTATTATTTTTCGAGCACCGAGTCCGATTTCAATGGTAGCATATCCCCTTGCGTGCTTCAGCGGCAAACCTTATGCAGCTGAAATTATGAATAATCCCGCCACACAATATTCACCTGAATCTTCACATCATTTCTATACTCCTTTGATACAGAAGTTTATTGTTTGGCAGACAAAATCTCTGTGCAGAAATGCTAACGGTGTTTCTTATGTGACAGAGTACACGCTGCAAAATATGTATCCGAGCCATGCAAGAATTAAAGGATTTTCAAAAGAGTATTTTGAAGGAAGTTACTCCACAATTAATCTTAAGCCGGAACAATACCATTTTGAAGAATGGAAAAAAGAAAAGCCTGATAAACTAACATTGATTCATACCGGAAAAATGAATGATAATAGAAAAGGTCAGGACATATTAATTGACGCAGTAAAAATATTAAATGACCGCAGCTATAATGTTCATTGTATTTTCGTTGGAGATGGAGATTTACGAGTTCAATTTGAAGACTATGGAAAGCAGTTAGGAATTAGAGATAAATTGGATTTTGTAGGTTGGAAAGCCGGATTTTCGCAGATTCAGGAACAGCTTCTTCGGGCGCAGATTGCCGTATTTCCTTCTTTGGGAGAAGGACTTCCGCGTTCAACGATAGAAGCTATGGCAAGCGGCCTGCTTTGTTTTGGCTCAAGAATTGACGGAATGGTTGAATTGTTGGATGATTCTCTTTTAGTTGACGATTTTGATGGCAAATCTTTTGCAGACAAAATTGAGTATTATCTTATCCATTGGAATCTTGTTGAACAAAAAAGACATGAGCTATATAACAAAGGATTGTCATATAGCAGCGATAAGCTTGAAATCAAGAGAAAAGAGTTTTATAAAAAATTACTTTATTGTGATATATCTTGATCACTTAATACACGTAGTATTTGGAGGTAATTAAAATGAATAAGGCAAGAGTAATTGCGTTTTATTTGCCGCAGTTTCATCCTGTTCCCGAAAATGATTTATGGTGGGGCAAAGGCTTTACTGAATGGACTAATGTGGCAAAGGCAAAACCTCAATTTAGAGGGCATATTCAGCCAAAGATTCCGGCTGACTTGGGATTTTATGATTTAAGAATGCCGGAAATAAGAAAAGCACAAGCAGATATGGCTCGTGATTGCGGTATTGAAGGATTTTGCTACTGGCACTATTGGTTTGGTAATGGGAAAAGAATTTTAGAAATGCCGTTTAATGAGGTTTTAAGAACCGGAGAACCTGATTTTCCATTTTGCTTGTGTTGGGCGAACCATTCTTGGTCTAACAAAACTTGGCAAAAAAACGAAACATTTCAAAAAGATACAGTCTTTTTAGAGCAGACATACGGTGATGAAGAAGATTATAAAAGGCATTTTGATTTTGTTTTAAAAGCATTTAGAGATAAAAGATATATCACTGTTGACGGAAAACCATTATTCATGATATTTGCTCCGGATTTTTTTCCTGATATAGAT
>JAJBVU010000238.1 GCA_020859645.1 Eubacterium sp.
ATTTTACGCCTGATTTTTAAATTTTTGTAAAATTGCAAAAAAAGTGTTGCATTTAAGCCCTCAATATGATAAAATTCTTTCGTTAGAAAACATTTGTATGTCACAGGTGAACACAATTATGGATGATACTTCAAAATATTTAATAGTAGACAAAGACGTTTTGCCTAAGGTTTTCTTAAAGGTTATCGAAACAAAACGCCTTGTGTCTGTTGACGGCTTATCTGTTTCGGACGCAGCCGCTTCTGTGGGTATAAGCCGTTCGGCTTTTTATAAATACCGAGACAAGGTCTTTCCATTAGGCGAAAGCCGCAGAGGAACTACGGCAATTATTGCCTTAAGCTTAGACCACCGCCCCGGGCTTTTGTCAAACGTGTTAAACACAATTGCGGATTTCGGAGCCAATATTCTCACCATAAACCAGACAATTCCCATAAACGGGGTTGCAAACATTACTATCAGCGCCGAGGTAGGCGCACTCACCGAGGGCATAGAAAGCCTTGTTTTAAAGATTAAAGAAGCTGAGGGCGTTCTTGCTCTCAAAATTATTGCACGGGAGTGAATTATTTATGGCAAAGATTGCTATTTTGGGATACGGAACGGTCGGTTCCGGAGTTTATGACGTTATTAACACAAACAGGGAAATCGTTGAACACAAGTCCGGCGAGGAAATGGAAATTAAATATGTTCTCGACTTAAGAGACTTCCCCGGAGACCCCGTTGAAACGGTTTTAACCCACGATTTTAATGATATTTTAAATGACAATGAAGTAAGCGTAGTAGCCGAGGTTATGGGCGGCGTTAAGCCTGCCTATGAATTTACAAAGGCTTGCCTGTTAAAGGGCAAAAGCGTATGCACCTCCAACAAGGAGCTTGTGGCTTCTCACGGCGCTGAGCTTATAAAGATTGCAAAGGAAAATAACGCAAGCTATGTTTTCGAAGCAAGTGTAGGCGGCGGCATACCCATTATACGTCCTCTTTTGACTTCAATTACGGCGGATAAAATAGAAGAAATAAAGGGTATCTTAAACGGCACAACAAACTATATGCTGACTAAAATGTCAGAAGAAGGGCTTGAATATGACGATGTTCTTAAGGACGCCCAGGCTAAGGGCTATGCCGAGAGAAACCCGGCAGCAGACGTTGAAGGACACGACGCATGCAGAAAAATCGCCATTCTTATGTCGCTGGCTCTTGAAGCACAGGTTGACTATAACGATATTATGACAGAGGGCATAACAAATATTACAAAGGCGGATATTGACTATGCCAAGGCTATGGGCAGACAGATTAAGCTTTTAGGCAAGGGCAAAACCACAGAAGAAGGCAGCTGGGCAATGGTTGCTCCCTTTATGGTAGGCAAGGACAGCCCCCTTTATATGGTAAGAGACGTTTTCAATGCCGTTTCCGTTGTGGGAAATATGCTGGGTCAGGTTATGTTCTACGGCAAAGGCGCCGGAAAAGAAGCCACAGCCTCGGCAGTTGTCTCCGACATTATAGATGCAGTCCGTAATAAAGACAAAACTATCGCCATAAACTGGTCGGAAGAAAAATATGAGCTTATGCCTATAGATGCTCTTAAAACAAGCAAGTTTATAAGAATTGAAACATATGATAAACCGGCAGCCAAAAAAGCAATAACCGAGCTTTTCGGCGAAACCTCTTTTATAGAGCTTTCGGATTATGAGGACGAAATAGGATTTTTAACCCCCGAGATGAGAGAAATCGACCTTGACAAGGCTTTAAGCGGACTTCTTTCGGAAGAGGGTATTGAAAATATTTTATCAGCTATCAGAACAGAGGAGTAATGTAAAATGTTAATAGTTATGAAGTTCGGCGGTACGTCTGTTGCCAATGCCGAAAGAATAAACAATGTTGCCATGCGCATAAAGCGCTCATATATGGCAGGAAACAAAATAGCCGTTGTTTTGTCGGCTCAGGGTGACACCACTGACGAGCTTATTGAAAAGGCTAAGGAAATTAACCCCTCACCCTCAAAACGTGAAATGGATATGCTTCTTGCTACAGGCGAACAGCAGTCTGTAGCCCTTATGTCAATGGCTCTTGACAGAATAGGCGTTCCCTCGATTTCAATGAACGCAAGCCAGTGTCACATTTACGCTACCTGCGACTATTCAAACGCAAGAATTAAGGATATAAACTGCCGCAGAATTTTCAACGAGCTTGACTCCAAAAAGGTAGTTATAGTTACGGGCTTTCAAGGCGTAAACAACAGAGGCGACGTAGTCACTTTGGGAAGAGGCGGCTCTGACACATCGGCTGTTGCCCTTGCGGCAAAGCTTTCGGCGGATATGTGCGAAATTTACACAGATGTTGACGGAGTTTATACCGGCGACCCCAGAATAATCAAACACGCAAAGAAGCTTAAAGAAATATCTTATGACGAAATGCTTGAATTTGCAAGTCTCGGCGCACAGGTTCTTCACAACCGTTCAGTAGAGCTTGCTAAAAAATACGGAGTAAACCTTGTGGTAAGGTCAAGCCTTACAGACGCACCGGGTACAATTGTTAAGGAGGAAACCAACGTGGAAAGTATGTTAATTAGCGGCGTAGCCGTAGATAAAAATGTTTCGAGAATTTCTCTTATCGGCGTAGACGATAAGCCCGGTACGGCATATAAGCTTTTTTCCGAGCTTGCTAAAAAGAATGTCAGCGTAGATATTATTCTTCAGTCAATAGGCAGAGACGGAAAGAAGGATATTTCCTTCACTGTTGCCCGTTCAGACTTAAGCGAAGCCCTGACAGCCCTTGAAAACATCAAAAACAAAATCAACTTCCAGTCTCTCGACCATAAGGAGGACGTAGCTAAGGTTTCTATCGTCGGCGCAGGTATGGCGACCAACGCCGGTGTTGCTTCTCTTTTCTTCGAAGCAACCTATAACGCAGGTGTAAACGTAAATATGATTTCCACCTCTGAAATCAAGATTTCCATTCTTGTAAACGAAAAGGACGCAGACTATGCCGCAAACGCCATCCATGATAAGTTTATGTCACAGTCAGCCGACCTCCGCCACTGATAACAGCTTGAAAATATTAAATTTTATAAAGTCTCCCGCCGATGTGACGGGAGATTTTTTTGTGCCGTCAGCCAAACCGATATGTAGTTTTTAAATATTTTAAGTTGATATTTAAGCTGATTTATATTATAATAAAGGTGTGAAAGAAAGGCGGTTAGGAGTATGGAGCAAAAAGAAGCTGCAGTTTTCAGAATGAAAAGAAACATAAAAGACACAGTGTTCACAAGGCTGTTTCGTGAAAAGAAATATCTCTTGCAGCTGTATCAGGCTTTGCACCCTGAAGATACAGACACTACAGAAGAGGATTTAAAGACAATCACCCTTGAGCCTATTTTTGTAAAGGACATAACTAACGATTTGGGCTTTTCCGTTAAAGACAAGCTGTTTATTCTTGTGGAGGCGCAGTCAACTGCATCTGTTAATATCATCGTGAGAAGCTTTATGTACCTTGCCCACACCTATCAGGAGCATTTTAAGGAGACTAAGCAGAACCTTTACGGAACAAAGCCGGTTATAATTCCCAAGCCTGAATTGTATGTTATTTTCAGCTGCGACACAAGCATAGACAAGGATGTTTTGACACTGTCGGAACAGTTTTTCGGCGGCGAAAAAACTGCTATAGAAGTAAGAGTGAAGGTAATTACCGAGAAGAACAGTAATGGTATTATTGAACAGTATATTTTATTTACCAAGGTTCTCGATGAACAGGTTAAAGCATACGGATATACAAGAAAGGCGATTGATGAAACCTTAAGGATTTGCGAAAGCTATGATATTCTGAAGGAATTTCTCAAGGAGCATGAAAAGGAGGTCGCTGATATTATGATTAGTTTGTACAGTCAAGAGGAAATAGATGAAATGTATTTGCATGAAGTCAGGAGAGAGAGCGAAGCTAAGGGTGAAGCTAAAGGCAAGGAAGATATGGTTATAGAGATGATTAAGAAAAATGTTGAACCATCTTTGATCAGTGCGGTTTCACACTTTTCTTTGGAAAAAATTAACGAAATCAAGGAACGTTTATTAAACAATGTTCAATTAGCCAACGAATAACATAAAACGGCAGTTCGGAGGTTATATAAGAACTAGAAGCAGAGGGGATTTTCAGCATTATGATTAGTTTGTACAGTCAAGAGGAAATAGATGAAATGTATTTGCTTGAAGTCAGGAGAGAGAGCGAAGCTAAGGGTGAAGCTAAAGGCAAGGAAGATATGGTTATAGAGATGATTAAGAAAAATGTTGAACCATCTTTGATCAGTGCGGTTTCACACTTTTCTTTGGAAAAAATTAACGAAATCAAGGAACGTTTATTAAACAATGTTCAATTAGCCAACGAATAACCTACCTATCGGAGGTGCAGCGAATAATACTGCACCTCTCCTGTTGTAAAAAAAAACTCGAAAGGAGCAATCAAAATGAAATTACACGTAACACCGAATTACAATCTCATATCAGACATATTTATGGGATCAACACCGCAGAAGAAAAAGAAGAAAGCAGTGAGCCTCACTTGCGGACTGCTTACAGCCTTCATGTTAGCAGGCATACTGTGTCCAACTTTAGTATTCGCAGCCAACGCCGGCTCGCTGGCAGCAAGTTATGTCAGCAGCAACTA
>JAJBVU010000256.1 GCA_020859645.1 Eubacterium sp.
AATTTTAGGTAAAATTAGGTGTATATCTTGAAAAATATATTGATTTTTTTTGAAAAAATAGTATAATTAAAATCCTAAGCAGGGTTTCAAAAACCTAACTTACAATATTAAATCGGGCTATATGCAAATAAGGAGGCTAAAATGCGCAAATTAATCAGCTTGAAAAATCTTTCAAAGGATTTTGACGGGGTGCCTGTGCTTAAGGGCATCAACTTAGATATTTACGAAAATGAGTTTTTAACTCTTTTGGGACCCAGCGGATGCGGAAAAACCACTATTTTAAGAATAATAGGCGGCTTTATTCAGCAGAGCAGGGGAGAGGTTTATTTTGACGATAAGGAAATAAGCTCCCTTCCTCCCTATAAGAGAGAAATCAACACAATCTTTCAAAAGTACGCACTGTTCCCTCATATGAATGTTTATGACAACATTGCCTTTGGGCTTAAAATCAAAAAAGAGCCTAAGGATATTATCGAACAAAAGGTTATGAGAATGTTAAAGCTTGTAGGGCTTGAAGGCTTTGAAAAGCGGTCGGTCAACGAAATGTCCGGCGGTCAGCAGCAGAGAGTAGCTATTGCCCGAGCCTTGGTAAACGAGCCGAAGGTGCTTCTTCTTGATGAGCCTTTGGGAGCTCTTGACCTTAAGCTTCGAAAGGAAATGCAGAAGGAACTTAAGAAAATTCAGCAGGAGGTCGGCATAACCTTTATTTTTGTTACCCATGATCAGGAAGAGGCTCTGACTATGTCAGACAAAATCGTTGTTATGAACAACGGCGAAATTTTACAGGTGGGAACCCCCGAACAGGTCTACAACGAGCCTAAAAACCGCTTTGCAGCCAACTTTATAGGGGAAAGCAACATTATAGAGGGCACTATGCCCGAGGACAGGCGTGTTTCCTTCGGCGACAGGGTTTTCGACTGCGTTGACGGCGGCTTTGCTCCCAACGAAAAGGTAGACGTTGTTATAAGACCCGAGGACATCGACATCGTTAAGCCGGGTGAAGGAAAGTTCGGCGGCGTTGTTAAGTCCGTAAACTTTAAGGGTATATTCTACGAGACGGTTGTTGAGGTAAGAAAGGGAACGGAGATCAAGGTTGAAATGCACGTTTCCGATGAAAAGCCCGTTTTCAACCACAGAGCTAACGAAAAAATAAGCGCAAACGATTTTTATTTGGATATAGAGGATATAAAAGAGCTTAAAAAAGCCGATATTATAGCAAGAGCCGATGCTCAGGCTTGGAACCCGGACACAGACGAGTGGATTTCCATAAATAAGGTGGAATATTCCATTGACGAAAAAAACGGTGTGTACCCCGTAACATTCTACACTGCCGCAGGAACGAACATTACCGTAAATATGGTTGTGGACGAGGTAAACAAGGTTGTCAGTGAGAGGTACGGCGAGGAAATTTATGCCGTTAATTTCTTTAAAAGCATAGACGAAATAAAAGAAAGCGTAGCTCTTGAAACAGACCTTAAAACGTGGGCTAACGCTCAGGCTTGGATTTTGGAGGAAAACATACAGGTTGAAATAACCGATGTTTTATATGACTTCGACCCCGAAAACATAACCCCCGGAGTTTATGAGGTAATTTTCAGAACCACCGGCTATGAATTTTTGATTACCACAACGGACGAATATAAGCCCGGGGATATTGTGGGCATAGACTTCGGAGCCGATGATATTCACATTATGCACAGGGAGGGGTAGATATGAGACGGTTTAAAATAATGGTTTACCCCTATGCTTTGTGGGCGTTTGTGCTGATTGTAATACCTATGATAATGATAGCCCTCTACGCCTTTACGGAAAAGGGAAACGACGTTATGACCTTTAAGTTCACCTTTGAAAACTTTATGCAGTTTTTCGAGGACGCCGTTTTCTTAAACGTAATGAAGAGATCCCTGTTTATTGCCCTTATAACCACTGTGATTTGTATTATTTTGGGCTACCCCTGTGCATATATTATAGCAGGTATTACAAGCGAAAAAAACAAGCTTATGATGGTCCTTCTTATAACTATCCCCACTTGGATAAATATGCTTGTAAGAACCTATGCATGGCTGGGAATTCTACAGGACAACGGTCTTTTCAACACAATCCTTCAGGCTTTGGGCTTTCACGCAATTAAAATAATACATACAGATTTTGCCGTCGTTTTCGGAATGGTTTATAACTTCATTCCCTTTATGATACTTCAGATTTATACGTCGCTGACCAAAATGGATAAAAGCTATCTTGAAGCGGCTGAAGATTTGGGGGCAAACAAGGTTCAAAGCTTTTTGAGAATTACCTTGCCTCTTTCCTTACCGGGAATAATCAGCGGAATAACCCTTGTTTTCCTGCCGGCGGCTTCAAGCTTCTTTATTCCCAAGCTTTTGGGCGGCGGTCAGTATGTTCTTATTGGTAACGTAATCGAAAATCAGTTTTTGACAGCCGGAAACTGGAACTTCGGCTCCGCTGTTTCACTGATTATGGCGGTGGTTATGCTGTTTTTGATGTGGCTTACAAAGAAGGCAGACAGAGACCCTTCTGCGGAAAGGGGGTTCTGACATGCACGAAAATAAGGTAATCAAAGATAAGAAAAAAACAGGAGCTTTGGGAAAGGCTTACGTCGGGCTTCTGCTGATATTCTTCTACTTTCCCATAATTTACACAGTTGTTTTTTCGTTCAACTCCTCAAAGAGCCTAAGCGTTTTCAGCGGCTTTTCTCTTCGGTGGTATGAGAAAATGCTGAACGACAACTCTATGATAAACGCCATTTTCTACACCGTTTTCGTGGCGGTTGTTGCGACGGCGGTTTCAACCGTTGTGGGAACGCTTACGGCAATAGGACTTTCCGGCAGCAGCAAGGTTTTGAAAATAGCCATAAACCAGATTAACAATCTGCCTATTTTGAACCCGGATATTGTAACCGCCATAGGTCTTTTAATGTTTTTCAGTGCTTTGACGGTGAAGAAGGGGCTTTTGACACTTCTTCTTGCACACATTATGTTTTGCATACCTTATGTTATACTCAGCATAATGCCCAAGCTTCGAACCCTTGACCCCAATTTAGCCGATGCCGCAATGGATTTGGGCTGTACGCCCTTTCAGGCTTTGGTCAAGGTCATAGTACCGGAAATTATGCCGGGAATAATGTCAGGAGCATTAATAGCCTTCACAATGTCCTTTGACGATTTCGTAATTTCCTATTTCGTAACGGGAAACGGCGTAAACAACATTTCAATTATGGTTTACACTATGAGCAAGAGAATAAACCCCTCAATCAACGCTCTTTCAACCATTATTATAGCAATTATAACAATAGGGCTGCTTGTAGCGAACATTCTGCCCGTAATCAAAGAGAAAAAGGAGAAAACAAAATGAAAAAAAGATTTTTTGCCGCTGTTTTAGGCGCTGCTTTGGCTGTGACTGCCGTAACGGGCTGCGGAAGCTCAGGCTCAGATGAGGCTGTTGCTAAATACGGCTCAGACACATTAAAGGTTTTTAACTGGGGCGAATACATCGGCGAGGACGTTATCAGCGGCTTCGAAGATGAGTTCGGCGTAACGGTTATTTATGAGCTTTTCGACTCAAATGAAATGATGTATACTAAAATTGCCGCAGGAGACAGCTATGACGTGCTTATTCCCTCCGATTATATGATTGAACGTCTTATGAACGAGGGCAGCCTTCAGCCCCTTGACAAGAGCCTTATTCCCAATATTTCCGTTTTGACCGAGGACGTTATAGGGCTTGACTTTGACCCGGCTCAGACCTATTCGGTGCCTTATTTCTACGGCAGTGTGGGCATTGTCTACAACAAAAACAACGTTCCTTTAGAGCTTTTGGAGGAACAGGGCTGGGATATTCTCAAAAACACAGACTATAAGGGCAGCGTTTATATGTATGACTCCGAAAGAGACTCATTTATGGTTGCCCTTAAGGCTTTGGGCTATTCTATGAACACTGAAAACGAGGACGAAATCGAGGAAGCATATCAGTGGCTTTTGGAGCTTAACTCCACAATGGAGCCTGCCTATGTAACCGACGAGGTTATCGACGCTATGGCAGGGGGAGTTAAGGACTTGGCTGTTGTTTACAGCGGAGACGCAGCCTATATACTTTCCGAAAATGAGGATATGGGCTACTTTACACCAAATCAGGGCACGAACATTTGGTGCGACGCTATGGTTATTCCCGAAAATGCTGAAAATCCGGCTCTTGCACACGAGTTTATAAACTACTGCTTAAGCTATGACGCAGCCTATGACAACACAGTCACCGTCGGCTATACCTCAACAAATGACGAGGTTAAAAACGATATGGCGTCCGAAGGCGGCGACTTCTATGAAAACGAGGCTTATATCCCCCGTTCCGGCTATGACCTTGACGAGGTTTTCCACGATAACCAGCTTCTGAGAGAAAAGCTTTCCGCTCTTTGGATTAAGGTTAAATCCGCCGAGTCATAATAAACATACTTTTATAAATCAAATATAAAACAGTCAAAAACCCTCCTGCCTAAATAGGTGAGAGGGTTTTGCTGCTTGCTTTAAAATATTGATTATTTCCATATTATCTGTAAATCTCTTTTGTTGTCTGCACAATCCGTAAGATATAGATTTATCAGTGTCTGATATGGTATACCTG
>JAJBVU010000114.1 GCA_020859645.1 Eubacterium sp.
GAATACTGCAGAAGGCTTGTTGACAGAATAAACTGAGAAGATAAAATTATGTAATTATTTTTTTCGGCGGTGTGTGTTATGAAATATTTAAGTAAGATAAATTCTCCCGAGGATCTCCGAAGGATTGAAATAAAAAATCTGCCGAGGCTGGCAGATGAAATAAGAGAATTTTTGGTTGAAAGCGTGTCTAAAACAGGGGGGCACCTTGCGTCGAATTTAGGCGTTGTGGAGCTGACTATAGCCCTTCACTATTGCCTGAATACCCCTCATGACAAAATAGTTTGGGACGTAGGTCACCAGGCTTATGTTCATAAAATTTTAACGGGCAGAAGAGACCGCTTTGACACTTTGAGAAAGCTTGACGGCTTAAGCGGCTTTCCCAAGCCCTCAGAAAGCAAGTATGACACATTTTGTGTAGGTCATTCTTCAACCTCCGTTTCTGCGGCTGTGGGTATGGCTGCCGCAAGAGATTTGAACAATGAAAACAACAGGGTTGTGGCTGTTATAGGGGACGGCTCTTTTACCGGCGGTATGGTTTATGAGGCTCTTAACAATGCAGGCAAAATGAAAACAAAGCTTTTAATCGTTTTAAACGATAACGGTATGAGCATAGCCAAAAACGTAGGCTCTGTCAGCAGCTATCTGACAAAGCTTCGAACCGCAAAGGCTTACAATGATGCAAAATCAGACGTTAAAAATGTTTTCAGCAAGGTGCCTGTTTTGGGAGACGCCGCAAGCAGTGTTATAAGTGTGTCAAAACAAAGCCTTAAAAAAGCAATTGTTCCCGGTGAATTTTTCGAGGGCTTAGGGGTAATGTATTACGGACCTATAGACGGCAACAATGTAAAAGAGCTTATAAGAACCATTAATAAAATTAAGGATATAAATAAGCCCGTTCTTCTTCACATTATTACAAAAAAGGGAAAGGGCTATCTTCCGGCTGAAAAGCATCCGGATAAATTTCACGGCGTAGGCAAGTTCGATGTTAAAACAGGAGAAGTCTTGAAAAAGCAGCCTAAGGAGACCTACGGCGAAGTTTTTTCAAAAACACTTATTCGGTTAGGAGCAACTAAAAAGAATATATGCGCCATAACTGCGGCTATGCCCGATTCAACAGGTGTGGCAAGCTTCAAACGGTTTTACCCCGAACGCACCTTTGACGTAGGCATAGCGGAGCAGCATGCCGTTACTTTTGCGGCAGGTCTTGCCTCAAGCGGCTTTATTCCCGTTTTTGCAGTGTATTCCACCTTTTTGCAGAGAAGCTATGACCAGCTTCTTCACGATGTGTGTCTGCAAAATCTGCATGTAATTTTTGCCGTAGACAGAGCCGGAATAGTAGGCGAGGACGGCGAAACCCACCAAGGGGTGTTTGACATTTCCTTTTTAAGCGAAATGCCCAATATGACTGTTCTTGCTCCCTGCAACAAAAAAGAGCTTGCTGATATGCTGACATTTGCAGTTAAAGACTGTAAAGGTCCTGTTGCCATAAGGTACCCCAAGGGGGCTGTTTCCGAGGTTTTAGGGGGAGTTAATGAGGAAATTGTTTTGGGCATGCCCCAAAAGGTTTATAAAGGCGAAAAAGCTGCCATTGTGTCTTACGGTGCAATGATGGACAACGCTATTGAAGCCTACGGCATATTAATAAGAGAGGGCATAAGCCCGGCTCTTTATAACGGCAGATTTGCGGCGCCTATTGCAGACGAATTTATTACCGAACTTCAGCAGTATGACTGTATCTTTACTGTTGAGGATAATATAAAAAGCGGCGGCTTCGGCGAGCAGCTGGTGGAAAAGCTTTTGGAAAAAAGCATTTTCGGAAAGAAAATTTATAACCTTGCTTTCCCCAAAAAATTTATTGAAGCAGGCTCAAGAGAAGAGCTTTTTAAGAGATATTCTCTTGACGGCGAAAGCATTGCGGAATTTGTAAAGGATAAGCTTAATAATGGAACGGCTTGATGTTTTTGTTAAAAATGCCTTAAACATTTCTCGAACCCAAAGCGCAAGGCTTATTGCGGAAGGGTTTGTCACAAAAGATGGAAAAGCCTTGAAAAAGCCTTCTTTTTTAACAGACGGTGAGGGAATTGTTATAGATAAAACCGGGCTTTTGCCCTACTGCGGAAGAGGGGGACTGAAGCTTGAAAAGGCTTTGGAGGCTTTCGTCATAGACGTTAAGGGCAAAACCTGTCTTGATATAGGGGCTTCTACAGGGGGATTTACACAGTGCCTTCTTAATTTCGGAGCGGTCAGGGTTTACAGCGTAGACGTGGGTACGTCTCAGCTTGACGAGTCTCTTCTCAAAGATGAAAGAGTTGTTTCAATGGAGCAGACGAATATTTTGGATGTAGTTGCTTTGCCTGTTGTGCCGACCTTTGTGTGCTGTGACGTTTCCTTTGTGTCCCTTACCAAAATTCTGCCTAAGGCTTATGAGCTGATTTCAGCGGACGGCGAAGGGGTTTTTCTCATAAAGCCTCAGTTTGAAGCAGGCAGAAAGGCTTTAAACAAAAAGGGTATTTGCAAGGATCCAAAGGATCATATAAAGGCGATAAAGAATATAACAGCTTTTGCTTACATCTTAGGCTTTAAAACCGAGTGGCTTATACCCTCGCCCATTAAAGGCGGAAGCGGAAACACTGAATATCTAATTTATTTAAAAAAAGCGGAAAATGCGGAAGAGCTTTCCGAAAGCGTCATAAAGGCAGCTGTTAAAGAGGGAAAGATATGAAAATAGGGCTTATAACCAATTTTGAAAGAGACGGAGGTCTCAGCTTTACACGAAAGCTTTTGGGCTTTTTGTCTGACAGGGGCTGTGAAGTCCTTGCTGATGAAAGGCTTGGCTTAAGTTTAGGTCTTGCTCCCTGCGAAAATATTTACGCCCTTTCCGATGTTTTAATTGTGCTTGGGGGCGACGGAACTATTCTCAGGGTTGCACGCCATGCGGCTGTTTATAAAACCCCTATTTTCGGCATAAATTTGGGAAATTTGGGCTATTTGGCTTCAGCCGAGCCTTCAGAGTGGCAGTCGGCTGTTTCAAAGGTTTTGGAGGGAGACTATACCCTTGAAAAGAGAATGATGCTTAAGGTGACAAATGAAGAAGGGGACGAGGCTCTCTGTCTTAACGATGTATATATAAGAAATTCCAATGCTGCCCATATGATAAGTCTCAGGCTTTGTATAAACGGTCAGTATGCGGATACATATCGAGGAGACGGCATAGTTTTAGCCAGCCCCACAGGCTCAACAGCCTACAGCCTTTCGGCAGGGGGTCCAGTTTTAAAGCCCGACACCTCGCTTATTTCCGTTACACAAATAAGCCCTCACAATCTTTATGCCAGACCCTTTGTTTTAAGCGGCGAGGACGTAGTCAGCATAACCGCCTTAAAGGAGCAGGAGGGGACTGTTTTTGCAGACGGCGAAAAATGGCTCGACTTAAAACAGGGTCAGAGAATAAGCATAAGGGGAGCAGACGTTTACACTTATATTATAAAAACAAGCTCTTTGGGCTTTTATGATATTTTGAGAAGGAAAATGGTTGAACAAAGAGAAGTATAAGGGGTGAATTAATTGTGAAAAGAAGCAGACAGCAGGCTATTATAGATATTATAAACGAACACGATGTCAAAACACAGGGAGAATTGGGAAAAAGGCTTGAAGCCCTGGGCTATGACGTTACTCAGGCTACAGTCTCAAGGGATATAAGAGACTTAAAGCTTATAAAGGCGCCCGGAAGCGACGGAAAACAGCGCTATGCCCTTCCGGGAACTAAAAACACTGTCAGCACTGTAGGGGCAGCCAGAATTTTCAGCGAGGGCGTCACAAGTGTTGACCACGTAAACAACATTGTTATTGTCAAAACCCTTTCGGGTATGGCTAACGCAGTCTGCGCCGGTATTGACGCACTTGCAGATCCGGACATTTTGGGAACCGTCGCCGGAGATGACACAATAATGTGCGTAGTGAGAGATATTGAAACAGCTGTTAAGCTGATAGACGAACTGAGGAAAAAGTAAGACATATAATTTTTGCTTTAAGGTGATATTATGCTTTCCGAATTACATATAAAAAATATTGCCATAATAGAAGAGACTTCCGTTGCCTTCGGCGAGGGGCTTAACGTCCTTACAGGGGAAACAGGTGCCGGAAAGTCTATTTTAATTGACTCAATAAGCTTTGTTTTAGGGGGCAGAACCTCTAAGGAAATTATAAGAGCAGGTGCGGAGGAAGCCAGCGTCAGCGCTCTCTTTTATGTTGAAAGCCCTCAAAACATTGAACGGCTTAAGGAAATGGGCATTGAAGCTGAAGAGGACGGCAGCCTTCTTCTTATGAGAAGTATGAACTCTAAGGGCAAAAACCTCTGCCGAATAAACGGAAACACCGCCACTCTTTCGATGCTTAAGGAAGCGGCGGCTCTTTTAATAGATATTTTCGGTCAGCACCAAAGTCAAAGCCTTTTAGACCCTAAAAAGCATATGGGGCTTTTAGACAGATTCTGCGGTGAGGAATTAAAAGAGGCACTTAAGAAAAACGACGAGCTTTATTCCGATTACAGAAAAAGCGTTAAGGAGCTTAAAAGTCTTTCTGAGCTTGGTAAGGACAGAGACACAGCA
>JAJBVU010000157.1 GCA_020859645.1 Eubacterium sp.
ATATTAATAGTAGGGAGGTTATGATATGTTTTATTTCAATAAGCGGCATAATTTAATAGAGAGAAGAGAATTTTCATATCCATTGCAGGACGTTAAAGAGCCGAATTTGCACAAAAATCTTTACAGCTATGATGAAGTGCCTAAAATCGCCTTTAACCGCAGAACAGTGCCTATGAATATGCCCGATGAAATTTGGATTACAGACACAACCTTCCGAGACGGTCAGCAGTCGAGAGAGCCTTATACTGTAGACCAAATTGTTACGATTTACAAAATGCTTAAGGAGCTTGGCGGTCCCAAGGGCAAAATAAAGCAAAGCGAATTTTTTATTTATTCAAAAAACGATCAGGAGGCTGTTTATAAGTGTTTGGAACTGGGCTATGAATTTCCCGAGGTTACAACATGGATAAGAGCCACAAAAGAGGACTTTGAGCTTGCCAAATCCATAGGCATAAGAGAAACGGGTATTTTGGTTTCCTGCTCGGACTATCATATTTTCGAAAAAATGAAGTCCACAAGAAGCAAAATTATAGACAAATATATTAAGGTAATTAGCGACTGTATTGAAATGGGCATTCACCCCCGCTGTCACTTTGAAGATATAACAAGAGCGGACTTTTACGGCTTTGTTGTTCCCTTTGCCGAAAGGCTTAACCAGCTTTCAAGAGACTCGGGAGTGCCTATTAAAATAAGAGCCTGCGACACTATGGGCTACGGCGTTTCTATCCCCGGTACTGTTATGCCCAGAAGCGTTCCCGGCTTAATTTACGGCTTAAACCACCACGCTTCTGTTCCCTCTGAGCTTTTGGAATGGCACGGTCACAACGATTTCTACAGAGCCGTTACAAACGCAACCACAGCATGGCTTTACGGCTGTTCATCGGTCAACGCTTCACTTTTCGGCATTGGCGAAAGAACAGGCAACACGCCCCTTGAAGCTATGGTTATGGAATATGCACAGCTGAGGGGAACTCTTGACGGTATGGACACAACCGTTATTACGGACATTGCGGAATATTTCGAAAAGGAAATAGGCTATGAAATTCCCCCTATGACACCCTTCGTAGGAAAGAACTTTAACGTAACAAGAGCCGGTATCCACGCCGACGGAATACTTAAAAACGAAGAAATTTACAACATATTTAATACGGAAAAGCTTCTTAAAAGACCTGTTAAGGTTTCCGTTTCAAAAACTTCTGGGCTTGCGGGAATTGCCTATTGGCTTTCTTCCAATTATAAAGACAGAGAGTTCGGAAAGAGAGACAAGATTACAAGAGCCCTTAAGGCATGGGTTGACCATCAGTTTGACAAGGGCAGAGTAACCGCCATAGGCGACGAGGAGCTTAAGAAAATTGCGGACAGAATACTTATTGACGGGGATAAGAAGTTTGCGGACAAGCTTCTTTTAGGCGAGGAAGAAGAGTAATAAAATAATGATAGATTAATTTACGAGAGTAAATTTGTCTTAGATTTTTTCGAGTACGAGGAAAGCATTTGAAGGCGTAGTCGGATCTACGTCGAAAATGCTTGACAAAGTAATAGGAAAAATCTTAGGTAAATTTACATAAGGAGGAAGCGTTTTGGCTGAATTTGGAAAAGTAACAGCCTGTGAAGGTAATTTAGTTACACTCACATTAAAAAGACGTGAAGCCTGCGGAAAGTGCAGAGCCTGCTCCGCAGGACTTACGGAAAAGGATATGGAAATGAAAGCAAAAAACCTTTGCGGTGCAAAGGTGGGAGACAGGGTCGAGGTTTTTATTGAACAGACCAACTTTATGAAAGCCGTTCTTATAATGTACGGCGTGCCCTTTGTTTTCTTTATGATAGGCATTATAGGGGGCTATTACGGAGCTTTGCACTTTAACATAGGCAACGAGGTTTTAATTTCCGCCGCTTTGGGAGTTATTCTGACAGCGGCAGCTTTTATAGTAATTCATATGAACGAGGATAAATGGTCAAACGGTGATTTTTTACCGGTAGCCAAAAGAATAGCAGACGAAAACGAAGAGGAAGAGTAAATTTTACTCTTCCTCTTCTTCACTTTCTTCTTCAACAGTATAAAGATACCAAACCTCCGACGCTTTGTTGCTTGAAAGAGCCGGCGTAAAAACAAGACCTGTGTTGTCATTTATAAGCTCATAGCTGACAGTTTTTTCAATTGTTGATGATTTAAAGACTATTTGAGAATTTCCTTTAAACTTCCACTTAAATTCATCTAAGTTTGTGGTCAGAAGCCTTGAAGAAAATACATATTCCGCATTTTTGCCGGATATATTCAAAAAGTATGAATATCCGCCGTTAAGCTTTGAGTCTATTCTGTACCAGCTGCCTTCAAGAGCCTTTCTGCGGCTGCTGTCTCTTAAAAAAGCAGTTAAAACCAATATAACTATTATTACAGCAGCGATTATAACCGCTGTTATTTTTTTATTTATTTTCATTTCTCAGTTCTCCTTTAGTTTTTCAGACCACTTATCTATACTGTCTTTCATCATATTCAATAGTTTTTGATTTCCTTCTATTTCAATATCCTCGCCCAAACTGAAAATCCACCCCAAAAGCGTTGAAGAAATATAATCGTCTGCATATGCTCTCATTTTTCCGTCAGACAGACGGCTGACCCTTATGTCTCTTCCGTAGCGGTCATAAACTACATTTTCAATCTGCTTTGTGAATGTAAAAACAATTGTTCCCTTTTCACCGAAGGACATATCCTTGCTTAAATTAATCATATCTTCAAGCTCTTCTGTATTTTCACAGGGAGTAAGCTTTTCGTCAAGAATGGCTATTTCCTTAATTCTGTCAAGTCTGAAACGGCTTATATTCGTATCATGTTCATGACACTTTCCCAATATGTAGGTTCCGTCGCTGTTTGTATGAAGCTTATAAGGAGATAAGGTTCTTGCTTTAATTTCATTTTTACTGTTGTATTTAACAGTAATTTTTAAGCCCTTTTCTATAGCTTCGTTAATCTGCTCCAAATGCCATGAAACAGTTCCCGAATTATCAAAATTGTTTTCCTTTTTGGAAAGTGCAGGAATAATTTTTTCAAGGCTGTGACGGCTCAAAAGTGAATAAAGCTTAGTTTTAAGGCTTTTTATATCCTTTTTTGTAAGAGATTTCACCGAATTTAAAGCCAGCGACAGCATTTCAACGTCAGTTTCATCAACAGGTCGGTTTATTAGCTTGTAATATTTTTTTCGGCTTTCAACATAAGAAATTATTTCCATATATGAACAGCCCTCTAAAAACTCGTTTATTGAAGCTATGCTTATGGGAATGGTTCTGGGGTTAAGGCTTATTCCAGATTTTTCTAAATATTCCGCTATATCCGCCGTTGCTGCACCATGTTCCTCATCTGTTTCTTCAAAAAGATATTTTAGGATATAAAGAGAAGCGTCCTTTTTTTTAGACATTACTTTCTCCTTTCTCCCAGCCTAATTCCGGGAACGGCGTTTAAGCTCATATCCGCTAAATTACCCTCTGAAAATTCATAATATGCGGCACTGCCTATCATAGCGGCGTTGTCAGTGCAAAGTATAAGGCTGGGCACGTAAAGCTTTATGCCCTCTTTATCACAGGCATTTTGAAGGCTTGACCTCAAGGCGCTGTTTGCGGAAACACCTCCGCAGGCGGCAAGCTTGTTTATTTTAAGCTCCCGGCAGGCTCTTATTGCCTTAGCGGTTAAAACATCGATTACAGCCCTTTGAAATGAAGCAGCTACGTCTGCGTCATTATAGGGAGTGTTTGTCATTTTGCACTTATTAATATAATTTAAAACAGATGATTTCAAGCCGCTGAAGCTGAAGTCATATGAGCCTTCTTCAAGCATAACCCTTGGGAATTTTACTGCGTCGGGATTTCCCTCTTTTGAAAGAGTGTCTATTTTTGGTCCGCCGGGGTAGGGCAGCTTCAGACACCTAGCCACCTTGTCATAGGCTTCACCTGCCGCATCGTCTCTTGTCTGACCCAAAATTTTAAACTCGCTGTATGACTTTATATGAACAAGATTTGTGTGACCGCCGGAAACAACCAAACACACAAAGGGCGGTTCAAGGTCAGGGTGTTCAATATAATTTGCGGCAATATGCCCCTCTATGTGGTGAACGGGAACAAGGGGCTTATCCAAACCGAAGGCAAGGCTCTTTGCGTAGGAAACCCCCACCAAAAGAGCGCCCACCAGTCCGGGACCATATGTGACTGCAATTGCGTCCATATCCTCAAGAGAAGCCTTTGCGTCCTTTAAAGCCGCCTTAACTACCCAATCTATATTTTCAATATGCTTTCGTGAAGCAATTTCCGGCACAACTCCGCCGAATTTTTTGTGAATGTCTATTTGAGAAGAAATTATGTCCGACAAAACCTCTCTGCCGTTTTTAACCACAGCCGCCGAGGTTTCGTCACAGGAGGACTCTATCGCAAGAATTGTTATATCCTTTTCCATTTTTATCAATCCTTTTTAATCGTTATGTAAAAATTTGTTTTCTCGGCAACATTATTTTAGCATAGTCAGAGATTAAAATCAATAATAAAGAAATTTATTTTGACCTTTGAATTTTTACTGTTGCAGTAAATTATTTTTTGGTTTATAATTAAATAGTAATA
>JAJBVU010000132.1 GCA_020859645.1 Eubacterium sp.
TTTTTATTCAGATTATTCGGAGAGGATTGTTTTTATGAGTAATGAAGTAAATAACAGCGGATATGATGAAAATCAAATTCAAATATTAGAGGGGCTTGAAGCTGTCAGAGTAAGACCGGGTATGTATATAGGTTCTACATCTATAAGAGGGCTTCACCACCTTGTTTATGAAATTGTGGATAACGCTGTTGACGAGGCTCTTGCCGGATATTGTAAAAACATAGAAATCACCCTTAACAAAAACGGCTCTGTCACAGTTAAGGACGACGGCAGAGGTATCCCCGTAGGTATTCACCCTACAGCCGGAATACCTGCCGTTGAGGTTGTTTTTACAATACTCCATGCCGGGGGCAAATTCGGCGGCGGAGGGTATAAGGTTTCAGGCGGTCTGCACGGCGTTGGCGCTTCCGTTGTAAACGCTTTGTCAAATGAGCTTAACGTTAAGATATACCACAACGGACAAATTTATTCACAGGATTATCAAAAAGGCGAGCCTGTAAACAAGCTGACAGTAATCGGCGACTGTGACGAAAGCTTAACAGGGTCGGAAATTACGTTTTTGCCCGATGACACGATTTTTGAAGAAACATATTTTGATTATGATGTTTTAAAAGAGCATTTTCAGGAAACAGCCTTTCTTACAAAGGGCTTAAGAATTGATTTTAAAGACAACAGAGAAGAAGAACAGAAAAACGATGTCTTTTGTTACGAGGGAGGAATTAAGGAGTTTGTAGCAAATATAAATGCTTCAAAAACTCCTGTTTATGATGAAATTTTTTACTGTGAGGGAACAAAGGACGATATAGTTGTTGAAGTGGCTTTTCAGCACAACGACGGCTATTTGGAAAGCAATTATTCCTATGTAAACAACATAAACACTATAGACGGCGGAACCCATGTAGCGGGCTTCAGAACAGGTCTTACAAAAACATTTAACGATTACTGCAGAAGGTTCGGACTTTTAAAGGACAATGACAAAAATCTTACAGGCGAGGATATAAGAGAGGGTATGGTCTCCGTTATATCCGTTAAAATAGGCGACCCTCAGTTTGAAGGTCAGACTAAGGGCAAGCTTGGCACCTCCGAAGCTAAAATTGCCGTTGACAATGTTCTTTCCGAAAAGCTTGGCTACTTCCTTGAGGAAAAGCCTGCCGTTGCAAAGGCTATTTTCGACAAGGCTATGCTTGCTTCACACGCAAGAGATGCCGCTAAAAAGGCAAGAGAGCTTGTAAGAAGAAAGTCCGTTCTTGAAACAACGAGACTTCCCGGAAAGCTTTCGGATTGTTCCGAAAAGGATCCCGAAAAGTGCGAAATCTATATAGTCGAGGGTAACTCCGCCGGAGGCTCAGCCGTTGATGCCAGAACAAGCAGCACACAGGCTATTCTTCCCTTAAGGGGTAAAATCCTCAATGTTGAAAAGGCACGTCTTGACAGAGTTTTGGGCAATGAAGAAATTAAGTCTATGATTACTGCTTTCGGAACGGGTATTCACGATGAGTTTGATATTACAAAGCTTCGTTATCATAAAATCATAATTATGACCGATGCGGACGTAGACGGCGCACATATTACAACTCTCCTTCTTACATTTATTTTCCGTTTTATGAAGCAGCTTATAGAGGACGGATATGTTTATTTGGCTAAGCCGCCCCTTTATAAAATCGAAAAGGGTAATAAAAAGATTTATGCCTACAGCGATGAAGAAAGAGACGATATTTTAAGAAATATGGATACTAAGGGTATGAAGCCCATTCAGAGATATAAGGGTTTAGGTGAAATGGACCCCGAGCAGCTTTGGGAAACTACAATGGATCCCGAGAAGAGAACGCTTATAAGAGTTAATATGGATGACGCAAGAAAAGCGGACGAAATTTTCTCAACTCTTATGGGAGATAACGTTGAACCCAGAAAAGAATTTATCAGGCAGAATGCGAAGTTTGTAACCAATCTTGACATTTAAAAAGAACAGCAGGTGAACATATGGACGAAATTGTAAATAACAACGATAAAATTTTAGATGTTGAAATAGTCAGCAAGATGAAAACATCTTATATAGACTATGCAATGAGTGTAATCGTTGCAAGAGCCTTGCCCGATGTCAGAGACGGTTTAAAGCCTGTTCACAGACGTATTCTCCACTCTATGAACGAGCTGAATATGGGGCCTAATTCGGCACATAAAAAGTCCGCACGTATCGTCGGCGATACAATGGGTAAATATCACCCCCACGGCGACGCTTCTATTTATGACGCTTTGGTAAGAATGGGTCAAAGCTTCTCTATGAGATACCCTCTTATTGACGGTCACGGAAATTTCGGTAATATAGACGGCTATCAGGCAGCGGCAATGAGATATACTGAAGCAAGACTTTCTAAAATTGCCCTTGAAATGCTTGCTGACATTGATGAAAAAACCGTTGATTTTGTGGATAACTATGATGGCGAACTGAGAGAGCCTTCCGTTCTTCCTTCAAGATTTCCCAATCTTTTGGTAAACGGCTCTTCCGGTATTGCCGTAGGTATGGCTACAAACATACCTCCTCATAATCTGGGCGAGGTTATTGACGGACTTGATCTTATTATAGATAATAAAATTCAGGATAAGGACACTGATATAAGAGATATTATATCCGTAATAAAAGGTCCCGACTTTCCGACGGGAGCATGTATTTTAGGCAAAAACGGCATTAAACAGGCTTATCTTACCGGCAGGGGCAAAATTCAGATGAGGTCTGCCTGTGAAATAGAGACACTTCCCAGCGGCAGACAGAGAATTGTTGTTACTGAAATTCCCTATCAGGTAAACAAGGCAAGAATGATTGAAAAAATTGCCGACCTTGTTAAGGAAAAGAAAATCGAGGGCATAGCCGACTTAAACGATGCTTCCGGACGTGAGGACGGAATTAAAATTGTTATTGACTGTAAGAGAGACGCCAATGCAAACGTTATTCTCAACAGGCTTTACAAATATTCGCAGCTTCAGGAGGCTTACTCCATAAACTTCCTTGCTATTGCCGACGGCGAGCCCAAAACATTAAATATAAAAGAGCTTCTGACATATTATCTTGACTTCCAAGAGGATTTTGTAAGAAGAAGAACGCAGAGAGACCTTGACAAGGCTCAGAAAAGAGCTCATATTTTAGAGGGTTATTTAAAGGCTATCGACAATATAGATGAGGTTATTAACATTATCAGAACCTCTAAGAGCATAGACGAGGAAAGAACAAGACTTATGACAACCTTCGGCTTCAGTGAAGAGCAGGTTAAAGCCATTGTTGAAATGCGTCTCCGCAGTCTGAGAGGTCTTGAAAGAGAAAAGATACTTGACGAGCTTAACAAGCTTGAAAAGCTTATTGCTGAGCTTCTTGAAATTTTGGGAGACGAAAAAATTCTTTTAGGGGTACTTAAAAAGGAATTTCTTGAAATCAAAGAAAAATACGGCGATGAGAGAAGAACCAAGATTATAGATGACCCCGGTGAAATAGACCTTGAGGATCTTATACACGATGATATGTGTGTAATAACTATGACCTATTTCAACTATGCTAAACGCTGTCCTCTTTCCACCTATAAGAGCCAAAGAAGGGGAGGAAAGGGTATAATGGGTATGCAGACAAGAGAGGACGATATTGTAAGAGGTATGTTCCTTGCGTCAAACCATACTACAATACTTTTCTTTACAAACAAGGGAAAGGTTTATAAGCTTAAAACCTATGAAATCCCCGAAGCAGGCAGAAATGCTAAAGGAACTCCTATTGTGAATATGCTGCCTATTGAAAGCGATGAAAAGGTAACGGCTATTCTTACATCAAAGGAATATGACGAAAACAGCTACTTCACTATGATAACCAAGCACGGCACAATTAAGAGAGTTAAATCAGAAGCCTTTAAGAATATAAGAAAAGGCGGCTTAATCGCTATAAGCCTTCACGAAAATGACAGACTTGCTTCCGTAATTAAAACCGACGGAAACAAAGACCTGATTGTAGCTACAAATCAGGGTATGGCTATTAGGTTTAACGAAAATGACTGCCGTGATATGGGCAGAAGCGCAGCAGGTGTAAGAGCAATTAAGCTTAGAGAAAATGACTTTGTTGTGGGTATGGAAGCCGTTGAAGAGGGTAAAAAGCTTCTTTTGGTTTCCGAAAAGGGTTATGGAAAGTGTACTCTTCCCTCAGAGTTTAAACGCCAGTCAAGAGGCGGTATGGGCTTAAAGGCTTACAGAATTATTCCCAAGACGGGAAATATCGCCGGAATAGCTATGGTTAATGAAAATGAAGAGCTTATGATAGTTAATTCAGAGGGAGTTATTATCAGAATTAAGGTTAAGGATATTTCAACCATAAGCAGAAATACCTCCGGAGTTAAGCTTATTGACGTAGGCGAAAATGTAACTGTTATGTCAATAGCCAAGGTAGCTGAGGACGCTTTGGAAGATTCTGAAAATGAAATAATAGAAGAAACTGAAGAGACTGTTGAAACAGATACAGTAACTGAATAGAATTTTTAAGAGGGAGACTTTTTTTAGTCTCTCTTTTTA
>JAJBVU010000015.1 GCA_020859645.1 Eubacterium sp.
GTTCTTCACCCTTAATAATGGTAATACAATCATAAAATATTCCTTCTAGTTGAAGTACAGCTATAGAAAGAAATGACAGAAATTTCTTAGAATTATATAATTCAACCATTGTATCAAACAATTCTTTACGCTGACAAAGGGAATAATGCTGACATACATTATTCCTTATCTTCTTAATATAATCGTTCTCTGAAACCACTTTGTCTATAATATGTACAAACTCACTTGGATTTGTTTTGTTTAATTCAATATACCTATTTGTTTTAGATCTACTGTTGCATATTCAACCATGCTTCCCCAAAGACTGCTGTCAAACTCTTTTATTATTTCCTCTTGAGATTTCAAAATTTTAATAAAATTATCCAACCGTTCACTTTGTGCTTTCTTTGCAGAAATGGCCGCTAAAGCATTATCATACTGTTCCTTTATCTCATCATATTTTGCGGTCAAACCATCATATCGTATTTGATATTCTTCTTGATTTTGTACAACATTTGCATTTTGTGTCATAAATGCTTGATGTACTTCCGCTGTTCCTTATGCACCTGTCCAATGCCATAATCGTTGCTACGATGCCGTCAATCTTTTCTGTAGATTTTTCCTTATCAGGCTTGATATTGCCGGCAGGGTCTTGGTGCATTACAACATTTCCCGCCATCCACTTTAAGACGGGATTTCCGCCATGATTGATTTTGCCTTCCATCAATAATTTATACAGTTCCTTTGACGGAGGACTCATATCCTTGTAGCCTTGACCGAATGGTATCATCGTAAATCCCGCATCTTCAAGATTTTGTATCATCTGAGTTGCGTTCCAACGGTCAACAGCGATTTCTTTTATGTTGTAAATTTTACTCAAGTTTTCGATATACTTCTCTATGAATCCATAATGGATAACATTTCCTTCGGTAGTATTTATGTATCCTTGTTTCTTCCACACATCGTAAAGAACATGGTCACGTCTGCACCTCAGTTCAAGTGTATCTTCCGGCAGCCAAAAGTGCGGATACACAATGTAATCCTCGTCCTCACGTCTTGGCGGAAACACAAGTACAAAAGCGGTAATATCGGATGTAGAGGAGAGGTCAAGACCGCCATAGCATTCTCTGCCTTTTAGGGTATCGAAATTTATCGGCATATTTCCTTTATCGTAAATATGGTCGGGAATCCAACACACAGCGGAGTTTGTCCAAATGTTTAATCTCAGCTGTTTGAATACATTTTCTTCAGCCGGGTTATCTAAGGCGTTTTTATATGCTTCCCGTACTCGGTCAATTTCAATTGTGTGTCCGAGTGAGGGATTTGCTTTATACCAGTTGTTTTCATCTGTCCAGTCATCGTTTTCTTCAAGACCATATATGACCGGGTAGAAGGACGGGTCAGCTTTTCTGCCTTGCATTATGTCTTTCGCTTTAGTGTGCAGCTCGTAGCAAATGCTGTTCTTGTCAGTTCCGGCTGTAGTTATAATGAAAAATAACGGCTGCTCTCTGGCATCGCCCGAACCTTTTGTGAGAACATCGTACAGCTTTCGGTTTGGCTGTGCATGAATTTCGTCAAACACAAGTCCCGATACATTTAAGCCATGCTTAGTTCCCGTTTCTGCTGAAAGCACTTGATAAAATCCGGCATTGGTATAGTTTACGATTCTTTTTATACCGCCCATTATTTTGGTTCTTTTTATAAGAGCCGGACTCATTTCGGTCATTTGTTTAGCCACATCAAAAACAATTGATGCTTGGTTTCTGTCGCAAGCTGCACCGTAAACTTCCGCAGACGGCTCATTATCTGCATACAATAAATACAGAGCTATCGCAGCGGCAAGCTCTGATTTGCCGTTTTTCTTTGGAATTTCAATGTATGCTGATAGGAATTGACGTTTGCCGTTTTCCTTGACAATGCCGAAAAGGTCACGCACAATCTGTTCCTGCCAAGGCAACAGGTCAAATTTCTTTCCTGCCCATTTTCCTTTGGTGTGTTTTAAGTTGGATATAAATGTCACCGCTCTGTCAGCCCTTGATTTATCGTAATGAGAGGACGGCAGCATAAATTCTGTTGGTTTGTACTTCATTGAATCAGCCTCCTCTCAGTAATTTTTCCATTTCATCTGTTGTTTCATCGGTTGATTTGTCAGCGACAATTCTGCTCCTCGAAGAAGGTGTTAACCCAAATTGCTCGCAGAATTTCAAAACAATTTTCAAGTTGGTTTGTGCGATTGAAACCTGCGGAACTTGCTGCAGGTAGCCGTTGGGAGTTCTGACGATGGATCCATGCTGAGTTAAAAACTCTTCTGCCTCTTTCCATCGTGCGTAGGCTTGGCAGTAACCGGCAAAAGCCACCATATCCATACTTGTCAGCATTCCCATATCTTCAAGCACCTTGCTCATTCTTTCCCATTCCGCCTTAGCTTCGTCCTCAAGCCAATCTGGGCAGACAGCCGCCCCTGTGGGGCAAATTTCGCCCTTATTTAAAGGTCTTTTGCCCGGATTGCCCTCTAATATTTTCAAAGCCGTAGGCTTTGGTTTTCTGCCTCGTGTCGCCATTGCCGTCACCTCCTTCATGGCATAAGAAAAAGCCTCGGCTGAGGCTTTTTGTAAAGTTATTTAATCTTATTTAATGCCCATTCAAGTGCGTGTCCATTATCCTCGAACCCGCCTTCTTTTCTTGCTCTCAGTGAAATTTTGCATTCACAGCGTCCGAGACCTGTTTCTTCGGGAGTTTCAATCATTTTATAAATCTCTGTAACAATGCCGTTAAAACAATGTACCCAAGTCGCTATAATGTAATTTCCGTAATCTATAACTGCTGAATCAAGGCATCCGTAAATCTCCATTTCTAAATCTTCCCTTGTTGTAATTTTTTTCATTTTTGTGTACCTCCGTTTTTAAATTTTTTTGTTTTCCCTTTCGGTAGTACACATATTACCGTCAATCGAGGAGTTTATCAAGTCATTCTTCAATCATATATGTAACAAAGATAGCCGGCATAAATTGTGTATTTTACACCTATTTTCATCCATAAGAAAAAGCCTCGGCTGAGGCTCTTTCAAGGTATTTCTTTTTCTTAAAGGCTGAAAAGGTAACCATGTACTTTTTCGTATTCTTTGCTCATAAAGTCTTTATGCCTTCCGTTGATTTCAACAAGTCCTTCAAGCTTACATCCGTTTTTCTGAAAAAGCCATGCTGTTTCAACTGCACTGCTCCATGTGCTTGAAAATGTAAATTTGCTTATTCCGAATTTTCTAAAGCTTTCAATCAAAGGTTTTACATCTCTTTCCCAAACCACATCGCTTAAATCAATGTAATCGTTTTCTCTTTCTTTGGTTTCTGAGTAAAGTTTGTAAAGCTTTGTGTAATCCTCGCCCTTGGCAGTTATCTCTTTCCAAAGGAAATCATGTGCTTTTCTAATTTCCTCTTTTTCGTTTTCCTCTGCTTTATCAAAGCTGATGTAAAGTTCCTGTTCCCTTGCATAATTGTTTTCAAAATTGTTGTTTTTCATTTTTGTGTACCTCCGTTTTGAATTTTTTGTTGTTTTCCCTTTCGGTAGTACACATATTACCGTCTTTTCAAATTTATATCAAGCTATTCTTCAACCATATATGTACCAAAGATATGCGGTATAAATTGTGTATTTTACACTTTAATTTTTCCAAAAGAAAAAGCCTCGGTCGAGGCTCTTTCCAATTTTATGCTCTTGCTACATCAACCATCCAATAAACCTCTTTATGAAATTCCCCTGTGGCTTTTTCAATTACATTGCTTTCTTCATCTATGCAGTGTAATCCCTTGCCGACCTTGATGAATCTTAAGTCCTCGTACCCCTTAATGTTGGTTCGGTAAATGAATGCCTTACGGCTTTCTCCGTTGTAGCTTTTGCCGTCCCAACCGTTGAATGTGAAGGTGATGCGTTCCTTTGTCTTACTGAAGAAGTTTTCAAAATCTTCTCTTGTGATTTCAGTGTTGTATTTCTGTAAGTTGAATTTGTTCCTTAAAGTGTAAGCGTTCATGGTATGTACCTCCGTTTTGAATTTTTTTTGTTTTTTCCCTTTCGGTTGAGTACATATTACCGTCAATTGAGGCTTTTATCAAGTTATTCTTTGCCCATATATGTACCAAAAATATATGGTATAAATTGTGTATTTTACACTTTAATTTTTCCAAAAGAAAAAGCCTCGGCTGAGGCTCTCCCTTGTCAGCGTTCGCAGCTGAATGCTTTGTATCCGTTTTTCGCTTTCCATCTTCTGTATTCATTCTTGAGCATTGCCTCTTCTATGATTTGGTAGGCTGATAAAAATCTCTGCTCTTGAAGTTCAATTTCCTTTTTGCTGTAAGTTCCGTTTTTCACCATGTCGTAACCGTCAGCCTCTGCGTTTGCTCTGAAAAATACCAATTCCTTTAAATCCATCATTTTTATGTACCTCCTTAAATGTCACCGTTGAGTATCATGTCCGCCAGCAGTTGCCAGTTTGTTTTGATTCCGTCGCTCTCCATGTCATTCTTTACATCGAGGATGTAGTTGAAATCGTATCCTTCTTCCTTTGCCAGTTTTTTTAATTCTGTCTTTGTCATTGTTATGTACCTCCGTTTAGTTTTTTTGTTTTTTCCCTTTCGGTTGAGTACATATTACCGTCAATTGAGGCTTTTATCAAGTAATTCTTTGCCCATATATGCAACAAAGATAGGCGGCATAAATTGTGTATTTTACACTTTTTTCGCAGCAAGAAAAGGAGCCGAAGCTCCTAATCTTTAATCAATGTTTGCTTTGCAGCTATGGATTATTCCGAGGATTTTTTCCTGTTCCTTTTCATTTACTCCAATGCTCTCAAGGGATTCTCGGATTCCGCAGTCAGGGCAAATCGGTGTTTTGTTGTCTGCTCTTGAAATGGCAGGTACATCATAGTAGACTGCTCCGCAGATTGGGCATTTTCTTTCAACTCTTTCATTCGTTTTCATTTTCATTCAGCCTCGCTTTCTTCAATGCTCTGATTAACGGCAGCGGTTCAAATCCGAAGTTCCTGTAGCCTTCAAGGCAAGTGGAAACATAATAGTCGCTCGGCATTCCGATTTCACGTTCCTCATGCATGATGTAAACAAAGGTTTTCAAATTTCTGATTTTGCCTGTTCGGATTCCTTTTACCTTAAGGTCAAAATCCTTTTTGTAATAAAAGCTTGGGAAACCTTCGTAACGGTCAAGTGCAGCCTCGTCTGCCTCCGTAACCGACCAAACCGCAACAGGAACTTTGCTGTCTGCCTTTGGTTCAATGGTTAGGTACGAACCCGAAAGCGAGCCTTTAAAAAGCAATTCATAGCCGTCGATTTCGGCTGTTCCGATTATTCTTGCTCTTGGGCAGCGGAATCTCATCTGCCTAATGTTAAGGTTGCTGCCGTAGGCAATGTAGTAACGATTTTTCATTTTCATCATATCCTTTCCGATTTTATGGAAGGGAATACCCTTCTACCACCTAAAGACCGCCTCAGCGGTCGGTTTGCTTTAGGTTTGCAGAAGGCTGTTACCTTCCGTTTCGGAATGCTGTATCTCCCTCAAGGTTTCTTGTAAGAATGTCCCTTGCTGTTGCGAATTCCTGTCCGATGAATCCAAGTCTTAAAAGCCATGTTCTCATTGCGTATTTCGGATTCTCGTCTTGCTGTGGTTTAGGACTTGCTTTCTTTACATCCTTTGCCATTTGGCTAAGTGCAAGGCAAAGCTGAATGTAGCTTTTCAATCTTCCTGCGTGAAGTCCGTTTTGCTTTCCGTTGCTTGGTGATTCAAATTCGAAAAGTCTGAATTCAATCGTTCCCTTCGTGAATGTTGCGTGAAGGTTGAGTTGGTGGTATCGGCTGTTGTTGTAGTGGTGGGTTCTGCCGTATTCTGCGTTTTGGCTTGTGTACCAAATGTTGGCAAGTTCGCTCATCGTTGTTGGTTTCTTTTGGTTGACTTGCTTGAGGAAGTTTGGGTCAACCGTTCTGCAGTAATGGTATGTTCTTTGGCTGTTTATCTTTAAGGCTTTGATTAAAAGGTTTTCATGGCTTGCCATTATGTTGGCAAGGTTTCTGAGGGTTTGAGGTGTATGTCCGTTTGCTCCGATGTGGATGTGGACTCCGCAGCCTCTTGTTGCATCGCTTTTCGCACCTGCTTTTCTCAATCTTCTTATGAGTTCCTGTAAGGTTTCAATGTCCTCGTAGTTTAAAATCGGTGTTACGAGTTCGCATTGTTGGCTTGTACTTCCTGCAATGCTTGAGTCGCTTTGGAATTTCCATTCTCTGCCTTGGCTGTCCCATGCTGACCAACTGTTGTAGCCGTTTCTTCCTGCTGTGCTTTCATGTCTTCTTGTTCCGAAAAAGTCCGCAGCAATCTTTGAGGCTTTCTGCCTTGTGATGTTGTTCATTTCAACCTCAACTCCGATTGTTTGGTTTTTCATGTTTTTGATTTGCCTTTCTGTTTTTGCGTTCATGGTATGTACCTCCGTTTTTTTGTTTTTGGGTTTTCCCCTTTGGTTGAGTACATATTACCGTCAATCGAGGCATTTATCAAGATAATTATCGACCATAAATACACCAAAATTGTAAGGCATTTAAAGAATATAAATTGTGTACTTTACACCTTTTCAAACTTGTCTTTTCCGACAATCAAGCCGAGGCTTGAACCATTGTTCCATTTCATATGGATTGTACCTATATCATCAATGTGGGAAACCTCACCGATTGTTCCCTTCGGCGGGGCTTGTTCGTCAGCCATTGAAATCAATCTCAATCTTGTACCTATGGGATATTCTCTGCGGAGTTTTTCAATCTGTTTTTTACTCGGTAATTTCATGATTGCCTCCGTTTCTGAAAGCTGAAGAACCTGTAAGGTTTTTCAGGAGGATTTTCCTGTCGGCTTTGTATTCCTTGCCGATAAATCCAAGCCTTAAAAGGAAAGTCCTAAAGGCATACTTTTCATTGTCGGTTTGGGTTTCATTCGGTGAAATTCTTTTCTGTTCCTTACTCATTTTGCAAAGGAGCAGAATCAATTTTGAATAGGCTTGAACACTGTCAAAGTCGGGCATTTTTGAAAACCAAGGGAATGAAATGCTTTCGTCATTGGTTTCAATAGGCAGTTCATCAATGCCGAGTGCTTTCTTTATTAGCTTGCCTTTTGCCGAAAGCAGATTTTTAAGGTTTGTCAAGTTTACATTTTCTATAGGAACGGAAACCGTAAAACCTACATTTTCGATTTTCTGTTCTTCTGCAATGAAACCTCTTTTTTCAAGCTGTTCAAGCAGATTTTCAACTTCCTCGCTGTCTGCAGTATCGTCAAAAATCAATGTTCCCTCTCTGTCAATGGTGAAGTAATCCACCTCATATGCACAAGTCGGCATATATTTATAAACCGCTCTTGCACCTGTGATTTCCGAAACGGTATTGACTAAAGCCTTTCGCTCTGTTCCTGTTCTGTTAAATTTAATTCTCATTTTTGAGTACCTCCTTATTTTTTTCGGTACTACATTAATCACTCTAAATGCGGAAAATTGCAAGTAGAATAATGTGAAAATTATCCGCTTTTTATTGTGTAATAGTTACAACCTTGACCGGCACTCCCTGTTTTCGGCAGTTATCAATCACATACTTTGTACCATGAGATTGACCGTCCCAAAAGGCAATTACCAAATCCGCATAGGCAATTATTTCGAGATTTCGTTTAAGCGGTGCTTTCCTTCCGTATTTGTTATAGTCCGGCAGAAATTCTTTCAAAGGCAGATTGTTCTGCAGAGCATATTTTCTTGCATCGCTGTCTATTCCTCTTGCTCCTCCGCTGACTATTTCCGTTGTATCTTCCGGGAGATACATTTCCAAGTTTGTAATGTGCAGGTTTCTTGAACCGATTATTGCGATTTTCATATTTCTTTTTAGCTCCATTTCAGGCATATTATGAACACTGTTTAGGCTCACAATAAACATTGTACCACATAACGGGTTTAAAATAAAGCCATAATAAACATATAAAGGAGTGTAGATATGGCTATCAAGAGCTTATCCGTCAGAATTGACGATGTAATGTTAGATAAACTGCACGTTGTTGCCGATTATGAGGGGCGTTCAGCCAACAGTCAGATACTGATTTTGGTGCGTGACTGTATCGAAAAGTACGAAGAAAAGCATGGAAAAATCCAAATTGACAGGCAATAACGGGTGTATTTTTAGGTGTGTTTACGGATTTTTCAGAAACACACCTAAATATTTGCTGCCCAAGCGATGCCCGCAAGTACAAATACAGCATTATTAAGGCAGATTCCGTTTCCCCACATCTTGTACTCTGCCGAATCGGAGTGGGGATTTTGCAGCCATTTCCTTATTTGATTGTCGGTTTTAGGCTTAGTGTTTTTACCTATTGCTCTTGCATATTCGTTAAATACTTCTCTCCATTTTTTAATATCCGCATCGGTTGGATTTTCTGTTTCAAGGCTGCTGCACCACCAATCCGGGAAACCCTGCAGCCTTGCACACTCGGTAGGTGTGAGTCTGCGGACTACATACTGAACATCATTTATCACAGGCGGGTCTTTGTAATCGGTAGCCACCAGTGTATTTGCCAGTTCCTTTTCGGCAAGGGTATGATATGATGCCTTGCTTGTACAATAAGTAGGATGTGCAACAGCACCCAGTCCTCTTGCTACAACAGGCGGTTCAATTTCCTCATCAACCGAAATTCCGAACTGAGCGTTTTTGCCTTGATTAAAAGCAGCCCGGTCAATACCGTATGCGACTGCGTGCTGTTCAACAGTGTTCAGTGTATACATTGTATCGGATACAGAGTATCCATTGCCATGATGTGACGGTCTGCTGCCGTTTCCTTCAATTACAGCAATTCCGCCTTGATTTGATTCGGGATGATTTCCGCCGGTGTCAACCGTTCTTGCTGTATCCGTTTCATATACATTGTGTCTTGCGTTCTTTGTGTTTTCTGATGTAAACCTTACATCAAATGTTTCAACTACAAAAGGCTGATTATTTCCGCCTGTTCCATATGTAGATGATACCGTAGGAGCAACATCACCGAGTTCGGTGTATCTTGTATCCTGACTATGATTTTCATATACGGCTGCCAGTACAATTCCGGCTCTTAAAGTAGGCGACTTTTCATTTTCAAAACCGATACTTCTGCTTTTGGCAGAATGCTCAGTACAAAATCCAGCCGAACCCATAACACAAGGCGGGTGGTGTGCCTCTGCTCTTAAAGTACACGTCATTTCATCAGTTATATCCATGCGATTTCCGCCTTGGTCGTTTAAACAGATGCCGCCTGTTTTTCCAGTGCAACTTTCAGAAGTTCCGGCAGTTCTTTGCCACGGGAAGCGGCTCTTTTCAGAATACCCTGACAGGCTCTCGGACTCAAAGAGTACTTTGCCGGCACATTCACCATCAAAATCTGCGACAAGGTAGATTCTCTTTCTTCGTTGGGGAACGCCCCAAAATTGAGAGTCGAACACACGCCAAGCGAGGGAGAAATCATCTGCCACGATACTTCCCGCATTTTCCCATTTTTCAGATTTAGGAATTGACACATCTGTATTTTTGACCTTGCAGATTTCTGTGAGTACTGCTTTGAAGTCCTCGCCTTTGTTGGAAGAGAAGGCTCCCGTAACATTTTCCCACACGATAAATCTTGGGTATTTTCCATTTGAAACACACCTCATTTCTTTTATAATTCTTATAGCTTGGTAAAACAGATTTGACCTTTCACCGTCTTTAAGTCCCGCTCTTTTGCCGGCAATTGAGAGGTCTTGACAGGGAGATCCAAATGTAATGATGTCAACAGGCTCAATTTCCGCTCCGTTTATATTGCAAATATCACCGAGGTGCTTGACTTGCGGTAATCGTTTAGTAGTGACTCTTATTGGGAACGGCTCAATTTCACTCGCCCATTTGGGAGTAATACCGCAAATCAGTCCGGCTAATTCAAATCCTCCGCTGCCTGAAAAAAGGCTGCCGAGAGTAAGTTGTTTATCCATTTATATTCCGCTCCTTTATCCCATTGACATCCACCAATCAAATACACCCTGTCCGTCAGTTTGATTATCGTAAATTTTAAGTCCTGCTTTTTTCCTTGCTGCAAGCATTCTGTCAAAGGCTTTTATATAGTTCTCTTTATATTTAGGGTACATATTAAATTCAAATTCTCGGTTCTTGGTACTCGCCATTGGACAGCCGATGCAGCCGATTCGTTTATATCCGCAGCTATAAAGAGGGTTGCTCTTGCAGCCGTAATGGTTTAGAAATTCCCAGACATCGTTATCCGTCCAATCAATGATAGGGTTTAATGACACCTTTTGTGTCCGAAAACAATGCTCAACAAGCCGTTTATTCTCGTCATTATCGTTCTGCAGCACTAAATATTTGCCTTTTTTAATTTCATATCCGGCATTAAGTTCTTCAGCTAATCTCATGGTAGTTTTAGGCTTTCCGTTAATGTGAACCAAATCACTTCTCGATTTTCTCGCTGTACTTTCTGCCCACCTTACACCGGTCACTACAATTCGTCCGTCCTTTGTACTTTCTTTAAGCTCCGAGCAGCAGTAGCGAGATAATCTTAAAGGCGGTGACATCTTTTTCACGATTAAGTTCCACATGGTTATCTGTTCACCGGTTTTATATCTCGGAATATCAAAGTGTATATCTTTCTGCGATTTAATATATCGGACTGTTTCCGGTGCATCTACGGATGTGTGTCTGTAAACCGCTTCAAATTTTACTCCCGATAGTTCTGCAAGTATTTTTATAACATCGCTGTCCTTGCCTCCGCTGTAGGATAGGTGATAGCCTTCGTCTGTTTCAAAAGCCTTGAATCTTTCTATTGCGGTTTTTTCCTTTTGAATCAAGCTGTCATTCATCTGCTGCATCACCGACCTCTGCATACTTTATCTTTTTGCCGTCACGCAATAAAAAAACGCTGTCCGAGTTTCCGATGCACTCGATATAGCGTTTTACAATTACATCTACAAATTTTTCATCGTATTCAACACCGTAACATATGCGGTTAGTTTCTTCACAGGCGATAAGTGTTGAACCGGAGCCGAGGAATGGATCCAATACAATACAGTTGCTCATAGAAGAGTTCTTGATTGGATAAGCCATAAGTGCTACGGGTTTCATAGTAGGATGTTCCTTGCTTGACTTCGGTCGGTCATACTCCCAAATGGTAGTCTGCTTTCTGTCGGAGTACCACAAGTGCTTGCCGCCTTTCTTCCAACCGAAAAGGCAAGGCTCGTGCTGCCATTGATACGGACTTCTGCCCAACACCAGTGCATTCTTTTTCCAAATACAGCAGCCGCTTAAATAAAAGCCGGCATCTTGAAATGCTTTTCTGAAATTGAAGCCTTGTGTGTCTGCGTGAAATACATATATTGACGCATCATTCTCCATATTCTGTTCCATGTTTGTGAAAGAGCAGAACAGGAACTTATAGAAGTCATCATCGGACATATTGTCATTTTTGATTTTTCCGGCTGTTTCCTCGACATTTACATTGTAAGGCGGGTCTGTAACTACAAGATTTGCTTTTTTGCCGTCCATAAGAACATTAAATGTTTCCGGCAAAGTTGAATCACCGCAGATGAGTCTGTGTCTGCCGAGCAGCCACACATCGCCTTGCTTGCTTATGACAGGCTGCTTTAATTCCGCATCAACATCAAAATCATCTTCTTTGATTTCTTTATTGTGTACTTTTGAAAATAGTTGCTCAATTTCAGGCGGTTCAAAACCCGTCAAATCAACATTGAAGTCGGAGTTCTGCAAGTCAACAATCAAGTCGGCTAACAGCTGCTCATTCCACGCACCTGTTATTTTGTTCAAGGCTACATTCAGAGCTTTTTCTTTTGTTTTATCAAGGTCAACTACTGCACAGGGTACTTCTGTATACCCTAAATCCTTTGCACAACTCAGTCTCTGATGTCCTCCGATAATAGTCATATCTGAATTTACAACCAACGGGTCTGCAAAGCCAAATTCCAAAATTGAATTTTTAATTTTTTCATATTCTTTATCACCCGGTTTCAACTGCTTTCTTGGATTGTACTCTGCCGGTTTCAACTGTTCAACGGGTATTATTTTTAATTTAGATGTCTTTTTCATTCCTTGCCACCTCGTTTCTTGTTGTGATAATCATATCTGCATTTGTTCGAGCAGAACTTCTTCGGTCTGCCGGTTGTATTCTGCATTATAGGCATACCGCAGTATAAACACAGTATGCCGTTATTCTTTTGTTCTTGTATATTTAAAGCGGCTGCGTTTCCGTAACCGCTGAGATGTTTATTCTTACAGAACTTTCTGACTGCGTCCCTTGAAAGATTTGTCGCTCTTGCTATTGCAAGATAGCCCGTACCCTCGGAACGCATTTTTATAATTGTTTTCCGTTGTTTATCCGTCATTACATCATTTCCTTACACGAAACCTCGGTACATTCCGAGCATTAAAAAAACGCCGAAATAATCAGCGTTTTCAATAATTCTTGTATATTTAATTTTGTACTTTGGGGTATCCCGCCCCTTAAATTTTGCGAAAATTCACGTTTGAGGGGGCTGCGGTCAGCAGTTTTAGGCACTTTAGGGATTTTGACCGCCCCTTCGTCCTCACAAACTCCATTCGTGATAGAACAAGCAAGCTTGTTCTAATAAACTCATTCCGTTGCTCGTCCTCTACATCAAAAACCTATTGGGTTTTTGATGTGTTTATCTTCGATAACAAAATATTGTTGTATTCATACTTTATGTATCTATCCTCGGTCATTGTCTTTGTGTCATGACACGATTTACATAAAGACTGCCAATTGCTCCTGTCCCAAAACAACTCTCGATTGCCTCGGTGGGGAATGATGTGGTCAACAACAGTCGCTTTTGTGTATCTGCCTTTGCTCTTACAGATTTCACAAATAGGATGTTCCTGCAGAAATGCTTTGCTTGCTTTCTGCCATTGGCGGTTGTATCCTCTGCTTGAAGCACTCCGTACTTCATCTGTATGTAAAGGTTTATGCTCATTGCAGTATTTATTCCCGTAAGCAACCAACCTTGAACAGTTGGGGTGCTTACAAGGTGTGTTTGGTCTTTTAGGCATCGGGGACACCTCTTTTCACTTTCTTCAATATACACTATATCACATCTTGACATACACTTCAACTGACATTTAAGGACATTCTATGCCGTCATTTAAATTTTTTTCAATTTGTTTATGTGCTTTGTCTTTTATGCGGCTTATCTGTCTTGGACTGTAATTCATTTCAAATGCAATGTCCGTCCAACTTTTAAACTGTAAGTAGTGAAGTTCAAGAACCATTCGGCAATGCTCGTCATTAACGGATGCAATCGCATTTGTGATTTCAATCTTCAAGTTAATCAATCTGTCAATGTCAGCTTTGATTTGATTTTCCATATCAACGATTTTTACAATGGTGTTTTCCAAGCGGTGTACATTGCGAGTTCCTTTTGAAGGGTAGTCGCTTATTGTTGATGAAACATTTACGGCAAGCTCTCTGAAAGAATTTAATTGCTCGGTCTTGTTTTTTATCCTTTGGTCTATTCGGTAAGCCTGTCCTAAATACTCTTTAGCCGTCATAGCTTTCAGCCTCCTTGTTTAACATTGAAATAAGCCGTTCTCCGTCAATGCTTGTCAGTGTTATGAACCACTGTGAGCGGAAAAACTTATTCAAGGTTTGTATTTCTCCGTTCTGTTTCCAATTCTGATTGTATTTTCTGCATTGACCGATTATCTTTCGGTAGTCGGTTACGGCTTGTATAATAATTGCGTTTGCTAAGTTCTCGTAGTTTCTCATGGCATCAGCCTCGCTTTCACTGCATCAATCAAGGAGTTCTGGCTGACGTTTTTCTTTTCAAGTGCTTTTATAACATTCTCATCAATGGTGTTCTTTGTGATTATGTGATGAATAAAAACTGTATTCTTTTGCCCTTGACGGTAAAGGCGTGCGTTAAGCTGCTGATATAATTCAAGCGACCAAGTCAGACCGAACCACACAACAGTGCTTCCGCCTTGCTGCAAGTTTAAACCATGACCGGCAGAGGCGGGATGTATGAGTGCAATCGAAACTTCGCCTTTATTCCATCTTTCAATATCATCAGCTGTGTTTATTTCTGCTGCATCAAATCTCTCCAAAATTCTCTGCTTATCGTGCTTGTACCAATAAGCCACAAGCAGTGGTTTGCCGTTTGCCGCTTCAATCAAGTCTTCAAGTGCATCAAGCTTTCTGTCATGTATCTTTACGGTTGTGCTGTCATCGGCATAAACCGCTCCGTTTGACATCTGTAATAATTTATTGGAGAGTGCTGCAGCATTAACAGCGTCAAGGTCTTTGTTTTCAATGCTCAAAACCATATCGGATTTAAACTTATCATATATTTTTTGTTCTTTGCCGTTCATCTCAACTGCTATGTTGTTATTTACCAACTTCGGCATCTCCAAGTGGTCGAGAGCTTTCATAGAAATACAAATATCCGAAATCAAGCTGTAAATTTTTTCTTCCGCTCCGTCCTTTGGTTTGTAGGAAAATACTATTTGCTGATTTCTCTTATCCGGAATGAAAAACCGTTCTCTGAAACCGCCGATGTATCTGCCCAATCTTTTACCCATATCAAGCAGATAAATTTCCGCCCACAGATCCATAAGTGAGTTCGGTGCTGGAGTACCCGTCAAGCCTATTATTCTTTTAACATAGGGTCTGACTTTTTTCAGTGCTTTGAACCTTTCGGTTTTATTGGACTTAAAGCTGCTTAACTCATCAATCACAACGGCATCGAAGTCCCATTTATGATTTTTTATAAGCCATGAAACATTTTCACGATTGATTATGTACAGCAGTGCTTTTTGATTTAAGGCATTTTCTCTCTGCTGTTTAGTACCAAGTACTATTGAGTAGGTCAGTCCGCTTAAATGCTCCCATTTTTCAATTTCACTTCTCCAAGTAGACTCAGCTACTCGTTTCGGTGCGATTATAAGAACCTTTTCAATATCGAAATAATCAAAGGCAAGCTCCCACAGTGCCGTAAGTGTTATAACGGTTTTACCCAAACCCATATCAAGCAGAAGTGCCGCTGCCTTGTTTTGTGTTAAAAACTGTATTGCATATTTTTGATAATCATGAGGATTGAATTTCATCAATGACACCTCCAATCTGTTCTATCCTGTCAATTACATAAACCTTGTAACCGAGTTTTCTTAAAAGTCTGTGTCTTGAAAGCTGCAATGCTCTCGGTTTCTTTCCCGTTGCTTTCAATTCGGCAAATGCCATTCTGCCTTCCGGCAAAAGTATAATTCTGTCCGGCATTCCGTCAATGCCCTGTGCTATAAACTTCGGACAGATTCCGCCATGCTTTTTGACTTCTTTTATAAGCCTTTGTTCAATGTATTTTTCTGTTGACATCTCATATTTTCCTTTCTGTGACACTGTGACGATTATGACAACTGTTCCTATATATTCCTTACGTGCGTGTACAGATTACATATAGCTTTATATTTCATATATTTAATCTATAAATAAATATTGTCACAGTTGTCATATACAGCCGTCAAGTGTCCTTAAAATCAAGGTTTTTCAGTCTGTGACACCTTTTCATAAATTCTCTGCTGCCCATAAATAGGTACTCTTTTTCGTTTACCTGTTTTTTCCCAACCGTTGATTTTCATCATAATGGCAGCTATCGCATAAGAATCCGATGTCTTGATGGATGACAGACTGTTCCCAAAGCACTCACACCAAATTTCCGCATTACTTACCTGCGTTCTTTCTACAGTGCCAACGGGTGCTGCACCGAAATCATTACCGCTTAAATAGTTCCTACGCTCATAAGTACTCATCTGATCCCAATTTTCAGGAAGCGGTGTATTAAGATATTCTTCTACCAATCCTTGTCTTTCATCTGTTTCCATAGCTTGTCTTTGCATATCAACCGCAGCTTTGGCATCATCACCCTCAAGATAGAGTTTTTCACCCTGTTTATATAAATGCACAGCTTCTGCCCAAATCTGACTTACATCATCATCTGTTATCTGCCATGATTTTTTTGCTGAATTCTCTCCGACATTAACAGGCCAAAATCTTCGGTTTCCCGTAATGTCACGCAAAAATCCGCTTTCCGCATTTGTTGAACCGACAATAACACACTGCCTTGGATGGCTTTCGGCAACTCTGCCGTATGACGGACGGTAAATGTCATCGGTTCTGCTTAAGAATGATTTGATAGTTTCTATATCAACCTTTTTTATACCTGCCATTTCGCCAAGTTCAAGAATAAGAAAACCTTGCAGTTTTTCTGCTCCCGATTTATCTTTCATATCTGTTAATGTTAAGCTGTCTGAGAACCATTTTCCTGCAAGCTTTGAAAAGAATGTTGACTTGCCGATGCCTTGCTTGCCGATAAGGATTAAAGCGGAATCAAACTTTGTGCCGGGATGATATGTCCTTGCAACAGCAGCAGCCATTGTCTTTTTTGTTACTGCTCTTGTATAAGATGTATCCTCCGCACCGAAATAATCTATAAGCAGTGTTGATACTCTCGGCACGTTATCCCATTTGGGCAGATTTTCAAAATATTCTCTAACGGGATGAAAATGACGGTCTTCCACAATTTTTGTAAATGCCACATCGTAGTTTCTGCTTGAAAAAACTCCGTATCTTATATCAATTAGTGCTTTCATTTGTGCCATATCTGCATCACGCCAAAAGAAGTTATCTATCGGACGTTCCCAAGGTACTGCACCTATAACCTCAATTCTTCCCGCCATTTCATTAAAGGCAATATTGGAAAAATCCGGGTCATTGTTTAAAATCAGCATTAAGTTCCATACACTGTTGTCAAGTACATTGCTTCTCGGTTGATATGTCAGTTTTTCTCTCCAATCTTTATCATCATCCAAAAAGTCCTCATCCAACTGCGATTGTTTTTCATTAAGCGAGAGAATTTTCACCTTGTCTTGCTGCATTGCAAACTCACACATATTTTTATATGAATCATTGTCATCACCGAATTTATGTATGCGTACAATATCGAAAGCATTACAAAGCTTCAAATAAGCGGGGTCTTTGGCATGGTGGCTGTAAACAAATTTATCGTCTTTAATCTCCACGCCCGGCATACTTTTTGATGCAATAAGGTGATACCTGTTTTCAATATCCGTAGGTTCATATACATCAGCTAAAAACTCCGTAATTGCATTTTGTATGGGATAATAAGTACGATTAAAAAGACCGACAATACCATTTTTCTCTATAGGGTTTTCAACCTTTTTCACAGCTGTACTTTTTGCAGAGCTTTCCCTTGATGATGTCGGAAGCTGAGTAGGGTCAGTCCATTCCGGGTGTGCCGATAAAATATCGTCGGGGTTTAGCCAGCTTTTATCACTTTCCAAATATAAGTACTCTCCGTTGCTTGGTGAACTGGGCCAAAACATAAGCTGATTCGGTAAATATGAACATTCATCAAAATAATCGATTCCGAGCATTTGTGCCAAATATCTTGCTGCTGCAGCATATTCCTCTGAAGATACATCTCTCGTAAGAGGAAATATAAACCTTGCTCTTGGATTATTCGGTGTATGACCATGTGTAGTGTACACAACTGCTGCATAAGGAATATCAATATCATCAAGATAACCTTTCGGAAGTGCATCACCGTCAAGGCTTATCATTGACCTAAACTCAACTGTATCAATTTTTCTTCTGCCGCCTTTCAGTCTGCCGCCGACAAAACCGCCATGGTCTTTTGCATCCATCTTTTTTGCCTTAGAAAATTTTGAATATTCTTCTGCTGATTCTGTTGTTCTGATAGTTGTTTTCAGTCTGTTTTTCAATTCATCAAATGTTATGGTCTTGTTGCTCCAAGTTTTAGCATTGCAGCTGTTGCCGTAAGCAATATTTAATTCACGCATCGGCTGACACCTCCTCAAGCTCGTACTCAAAATACCTTATCTTCATATTTCGTTTTTCAGCCTTTGCAATTTCCTGTCCCATTCCCTTGGATATGACATTCCCGAACACCCAAAGTTCATCACATTTGCCTAAAAGCACCATATTCATAAACATTGCAAGATCACGTTCGGTTTCGTCATTCATAAACTGCGGGAAGAACATGTGCGGAGCAAGAGGAATGCAGTTATTGTTAACTGCATATCGGCAGTAAATTCTTGCATTTAATGTGTTCATCTCCACATTTCCGCTGTAAGGCGAGCATATGTACACAAGCGGTTTATATGCCGCCTTTCGTTCCTGTTTTTCTATTTTCGACAGTGCCTCATGTGCCGTCGGGTCATAATAACCCTCGGCATTATATTTGCTTATTGCCATTTTCAGTTCCTCCAATCATATTTAAATTTTTAATCAATAAGCTGCATATCCGCTGTTCTCTTTTAAAGAGTCTTGTGTACTCTTTGCATTCCTTAGAGTTCGGAGGGCAGTTAAATGTTTTATTTGCATATTCCTTCTGCCTTATTTCGCATTCAGCTATCCGCTTTGAAAGATGTTCTGACAGTTCTGTTTTCTCATTGTCGGAGCAGTATTCGTTAATAAGGTCAAAGAGTATCTTTGCTTTGCGGACGGGCAAGGGAAGAAGTCCGTCAACATAAAATCGTATATAGCCATTTCCGTAATCAACTTTCAGAATTTCCATATTTAATCTTTAACCTCTCTATACCCTTAGATGCACCTTTAAAATCACCGGCTTTAAGCTGACCGAGAATGGTGCGGTATGTATTTTTAGGTATTTTGTACTTCAGTTTATAAAGTTCGTAATATATGTTCATTTTGTTATTCCTTTCTGTAAAATTCACATTCATATCCGTCAGCGGAAAGCTGCAGACCTTTTGCCCAAAGAGGAGTTCTTCCCATTTGTTCACAAACAGCTTTCAGCGACATATCTTTTCTGCATTCGATAATGAGTTCATCGTGAACATGAGCAACAATGGAACAGGTTCTTAAAGTCTGCATTGAATAACAGAGAATATCCCTTGCTATACCTTGAACAATGTTTTCCACAAACTTCGGCCCGTAGCTTTCTATGCGTTCCCATTTCTTTGTACTGCCGACACCCTCGTAAGTCACAGACTCTCCGCCGAAAATGTTCTCTCCGATTTTTGGTTTGACGTAGGCAAGGCATCTGCCGCTTGGCAGCTTTATGAACATAATTCCGCTTTTGTAAAATATCTTCAAACCGTACAATTCAACTGCAGCTTTTTCTTTTACAACCTTTTTGACCGCTGAATCAATATCCCACCACAATCGTACTATGTGAGGATTGGCAGTTCTCCAAGCATCCACAAGCGGTTTCAATTCATCTTCTGCAAGTCCCATTTCCAAAGCACCCATTGACTTCAAGGCTCCTACAGAACCACCGTAACCCAATGCCAATTCAGATATTTTGCCTTTTTGTCTTAATTCAGAGTTTATGCCATGCTTTTCCACAGGTACTTTGAACATTTGGCTTGCCGATGCACAGTAGATGTCACCGCCGTTTTTAAATACATCAAGTCTCCATTTTTCACCCGCAATCCAAGCAATAACACGAGCTTCGATAGCAGAAAAGTCTGAAACAATAAATTTTCCGCCCTTATAGGGAATAAAAGCAGTTCTTATAAGCTGAGATAATACATCGGGAATGTTGTCATAAAGCATTGACATATTTTCATAATCACCGATCCGTACCAATTCACGAGCCTGTTCCAAATCCGGCAGATGATTTTGAGGTAAATTCTGCAGCTGAATTAATCTTCCTGAGAATCGCCCTGAACGATTAGCACCGTAAAATTGAAACATTCCTCTCGCCCTGTTATCAGAGCAGGCAGCATTCTGCATTGCCTGATACTTTTTGACCGATGACTTTGCAAGCTGCTGTCTCAGTTCAAGTACTTTTGCGAGTTTCGGCGGAGCAGTTTTAAGCAGTTCTGAAACTGCTTTTTTATCAAGAGAATCTGTTTTTAAGCCGTTTTCCGATAGCCATTCTTTCATTTGCAAGACTGAATTGGGATTTTCCAATTCAGTTATATCTTTCATCGTTTTGTTAAGTTCGGCCTTTGTCATTTCATCAAATGCAATAGCATTTTTAACAAGAGTCATATCAAGAGTAATACCTCGGTCATTTATTTCTTGGTCTAAATGATATTCATCCCACACATTTTCGGAAACAGGAAACCTTGACAGTTTGTTTTGTATTGCCATTTCTGCTTCCACATCCCGCTTGTTATATGCTTTGAAAATTTCCCATTTATCGGGTGCATGGATAGGTAGGTTTCTCGTTCTGTTTCCGTTAGCTTTTGTAGGTTTGCAGGGAATACAAAAGTACCTAATAAGGCTCTTTCCTTCGGACATTTTCTGCTGTTCAAGTCCCAATACAGCACCTGCACTTTCAAGCGAAAGTGGCAATCCCAAAGTAGCTGCCCATACCATAGTGCATCTCCAAGAATACGGCTCTAAATATTCACCTGTCGGATAATCAAGATACCTCGATAAACACACTCTCTCAAACATAGCATTGTAGGCATATTTGATTACATCATCGTCCTCAAGTGCGGAAAGAACATCAGCGGGAATTTTCTCACCGCCCGCAAGGTCAACTACTTGTACCTCTGCACAATCAGCAGAGTATGCAAACAGCAATATTTCAAAATCATCCGCCTCGCAGTATTTGTACATACCACACTTTTTTAGGTCATTGCTGCTATAGGTTTCTATATCTATACTTAAAGTTTTCATTAAATCACCACCATTTTGAGGGAACGGTGCTATGTCCGTTCCCTCGATTAAGATTAAATAATAAGCAGCCTAAAGGTTTCTTTGCCTTTCGGAGTCACCATTGTTTGAGTGCCTGTCCATTTGGTTTTTTCGTTATAACATTCCTTTAATTCGAACAATCCGTCATTCTTATCGGCATCCTGTGTTTGAGCGACATTTTCATCACCTACCTTTCAGTAAGACATTACCCTTACATCTCTATAGGCAAAAGAAAATTAGCCAATCCGAAGTCTTATCTGAATAAATTTTTTAAAATTTCATCTTCTGCAATTAATTTATTAATTTTCTTTATCAGCTGACCAACTCTAACATCACTTATGCCAACAATTCTTCCTGTTTTCGCTTTAGAAAATCCCTCAATATTTACAAGTCTATATATTTTCTGCCATTGCTCCGGCATATCCGCAACAATCTCTCGTAAACGAATAATGGAATCAGGAATATCTTCTTCAAAGGGAACTGCTATTTCTGCTTCAAGCTTGCTGCTATCTCCAAGTTCATCTTCATCCGGTGTTTCTTGTGCTTCAATTGACTCAAGCAACCGATGTCTATTGGGAATTTCATCGTTAAACGGCACTCGTCCCATCTTTTCCTTAAAATCATCAATAAATTTATTTTTCCACTCATCATATGAAGGCTGAAACCATTCCGGGTGCTTGCTTTCTTTGCTGTTAATATAAACTTCATGGTCGTCTATTTTGTGAAGATTGATAATATCAACTTCAGTAATGCCATCCTTTCCCGGTTTATATTCGGATACAAAATTCCCGTTATCGTCATATAATTTGTAGGTATTACGTTTGTTTCTTGGTGTTTTTTTATATTTCATAATTTGCCTCCTAACTCGGAGAGCAACTATGACAAGATAAAAAATAGGTCTGCGATAGAGATACACAGACCCATAAAGCTGAAAAGAGCGCAAAAAGGTGAAGGTATCTCTCCATGGCGTACTTCACTGTCCTTATGACAGAAAAGTAAAACCTATGAGATATCTTGCACAGATTGCGCACTCCGGCATGATTTACTATTTTTTTCGAGGAGCTACCTCTTTTCGGATATTTGATACAGAACAATAATTTTTGCCCGTTTATATATCGAATATCTATTTACATATTAATTATATTCCGTTTTTCATTTATACTCAATGTACATCGTTTGTCCATAAAACCGTCCGAAAGTGCCTTTTTTTCAAATAAAAAAAGAGCCCTACATAACTTAAAATAAGTCATGTAGAACTCTTTTTTGGCTGAATATTCAACTAAATTCAATCGGACATCGCTTGTCCGGTTTTTTTGGTTTTTTAGAAAAAAATTATATAGCAAGTCCACCGTTTTCATATAAAAACTCTCTGATTTCAGAGATAGGTTTCGTATACAGATAAGTTAATGCAAAATCGTACAAAGCCTCATCTTGCTTAGAATATGTTATGTTGTGTGAACTTTTTTGTAACAAAAACCGACTGATTTGCGGCGGCAGCTTTAAGCCAAAGCAAATAAGTACAACATTTACGAGAGTAGGTTGGTTTTCTCCGTTAAGTATACGGCCTATCGTCCGCTCACTAATTCCTGTTTCCGATGCCAACTTCCTTTGAGTAAATCCCCTCCATTCCATGCAAGCCTTCATAGCTCCGGGGAAATTGTTGGGAAGACTTTCTAAAACTCTTCCGGTTTCCGTAAGCATATCGTTTAAGTACTTTTTCTTTTGTGTGTCGTCAAATTCTCCGCTAAAGGCAATTTCAAAGTTTATAGATGAATTTTCATCTCTATTCAGATAGCATTCTGAATGATATGCTTTTTTAACCTTTCCGCTAATGCTTAAATTAAATACAAGACAACATTGATCCATATGATGTCTTGCATACTCCGTAAGTTGTACATGGTTGTATTCGTCTTCATATAAAAACAATGGATGATTTAAAACAAAGTGCGAATCAACATATACATAAGAACCATCTCTAATATTTTTATATAATTCGGGGTTTGTAATGCTTTGTATAGCTGCATCTATTACCGAAATAGAGTATGTCTGGTTATCTTTTAGTACATTCTTCCGAAAAGAATACGGTTTCACGTAATGACCATCAATATAGTTAAATGTACCGACAGCATCTTCAAATCCAAGTTCAACAAGACGTATCTTTGCAGCTTGCCTTGATACACCAAAATCCCGCTCCAATGCACGAATTACTGTTTCCATAACTTCTATAGGATGACTTGCTGATGTTTCACGCATAAAACGTACAATATATTGGTTTGCCTTAACTTTAAACGGACCTGCTGGCATTTGAATCCTCGGAGCAAGCTGATTTGCTTGAAACTCCATAAATTCCGTTGTTTTTTCAGAAATTCCCGTTTCTGCTCCGCCCACAATTTCACAGCTTATATTTGATGCACTTCGATTATATAGTCTTTCTAATAAAAATGCTTTGTAATGCTTGTCCCAATGAACGCACTCATGAACTATTGTATTGTTTACCGAACCAAGATTTCTGAGAAAATAGTTTTCAGGGTCAACAACTATAGTTTTTTCATTAATTACCATAGGAATGTATGTATCACTATCTTCATCATACATTTCCGTTTCTTGCTTCTCAAAATATATTTGTCCGAAAATTGATGAGTCTTTTTTGATTCTATGAACCAAAACATTTAAACCCATATTTTCAGCAAGTTTCATTGGGTCAACCTTTATAGGTAGTTCATTATCGGTAGGTATTTTAAGGGCTTCCGGATAGTACCTTTCTAAAAAGTCATTTGCAACCTTGTCCATCATATCCTTTTTAATATAAGGAACAAGTGAATCATCGGTAGAATTTTCGATGTTCGATTTACCATTATAACTCTGTACTGAGCAAATTTCAAAATCATCTAAATTATTTCCCAAATCACCTTTACATTGCAACTTAATCCACTTGATAGATTCTTCGGTTTCATCATAATGGTAGTCACCGTCTTGTATTTCTACCCAAATTGATACAGAAACATCAAACTGTACTTTTGTTCCCGGTAAATCTTCAACCTTTACTTGCTCAACTTTTACATCAGTAATTTCAATATTACCCAAACGGTGTATTTTTTTGAAATCTTTATCAAACTCTCTTGTATTGTCATTTATGTATTCTTCAGCTATTCGCCAAAATTCATCATTAAAACGATTTGCAATATACTCCTTAAAGGAACGATTTTTCCCCATACAAACCCCCACTTATTAATTATTAGCACACTATTTATAACTTTAGTTTATTAATTAACAGTTTTCTCTCTCCCAAATACATCTCATACATCGTTTTTACAGGGAGTAGTCTTACTTCTATGTTTTCAAGTCCCAAAGCACTGAACATTTCCATTTTTACATAGCCTACACTAAGTACTTCTTCTGAAGCCGTTGGTGCAAGAAAACAGTTTTTTACGCCCAAATTGTGTACACTTATAAAATCTTTATAAGCAAGCTGATACAGATATTGTTTTGTTATCGACTCTAACCCGGGCTGTCCCTTGACTTCTTTTACATTTAGAGTAATATTATAGTATTTTGCGTCAGAAATAACAAACAAGCCGTTATCAATTGAAATACAATCGGGTTCAAGTGTTGAAACTTCATGCGGCTTGTTTGTATTTTCATAAGACACCCATTGCGGTTTTTCAATTATTTCTATAAGAGTTTTGTCCTTTTCTGCATTATAATCTTCATTAAGAACTATAGGCAAATCTTGCAATCTTGTATGGAGTTTATTATCGAGTACTTCTTCGCAGACATCCTGCCATACAAGATTAAAGCTATTAGTACCAAACAAGCTGAAAGTATCAACATCAGATAATGTTTTACCGTTTGACAGATAAGCATATAATGTTTTTAAAACAAGCTGCTTATGCGTGTTGAATTGGATATTAAGTTCTTGTTCTATTCTATACAGAATATAATCTGTATCACCGAAATCATCAATATCTTCATCACTTAATTCCACAGTCTCATACCCAAAAATATCAAGCAAGGACGCATCTTCAAGTTCTTTTGAAATATTTGTCAAAACACATTCATGAAGCCTTTTGAAAAAGTCAAAATCATTATCTATTGTTTTTCGTGTCTTCAATGCAGTATAATAAGGTCTGTTATTTTGTATTATGGCAAAAGTATCATTAATAGTTCTGTCCCACAAAATCTCATCTGTTCCATTATCTATTATGATTTGCATTGAATTGTTGTATATGCCATTTTCATAATAATCATTTAAGAGGTACAGCATTACCGCTAAAAGATTAAATGAAGAACTATCGTCACTGCCATTAAGCATATAAATAGTTTCTTCTTTGGCATTGTACTTTTTCAAAACTTCAACAATTTGCTTTATCTCTTCAGTAGGTACAGTATTATTCGG
>JAJBVU010000262.1 GCA_020859645.1 Eubacterium sp.
CAGTTAAAACCTCTAAACCGATTGTTTTTATTATACATCAGTTTAGAGGTCTATGCAGTCTTTGGGACAAGCCCCAAATCTTAATTATTTAATGTCTTAGGTCTTTCCCTCTTCCGGCGTATTTCTCACGCATGCCTTATCTGTCTCTGAAGCGAAGGCGTATTCGGCTGTTTAAACACTGACGTCTTGCCCGGCTCCTTCGGTCCCATGCCCCTCGGCGCCATAATATCGTCAAGATTCCTTTCCACCGAATTTTCATTAGCTTCCGCCGTTCTGCCGTTCATCTGATTTTTCTTTTCGTTAATTGCCCCGTTAATCCTGTTAATTTTGTCCTTCATGGGGTTAATTATGGCATTTATCGCCTTTTCCTTTTCCTCATTTTTCACAGCCTGATTTGAAGCGTCTACAAGTGTGTCTCTCATTTCCTTCTTCTTTTGGGCAACCTGCATGTTAATTTCCTCAAGCTTATTTTTAATTTCCTTATACTCCCTGTCTAACTTCGTCTCTTTATTCTGTCTCATACTCACAATAAAAGAAAAGCTGCCGCTGTTTTCCGCCTCTCTTGCGCTTTTCCGTGCGTTCATCAAGTCAAATCCCTTTTTCTCTCTGTCGTCCATAAGGGCGTCACGCTGTTTTTCAAGCCTCTCAATTTCCCTTCTGTTTCTTTCTCTTGTTTCCTTGGCTAATCTTTGCTTATCCCTGAGAATTTTTTTATCCTTATCCAGCTCTTCCCTATAGCTCTGTTCCATGTCCTCAATCACCGAGCTGACGGAGTTCACGTCCCTCGTCACATTGGTCATATTATGCTTCGTGGGATTTTGAGCTGTCGCAAGGCTCCTGTCCAGATCCTTCTGAAACTGCCCAAGGCTGTTTTCAAGCCCCTTCCTGAAAGCCATAATCCCCCTTATTTCATCGTCGGATAAATTCACTCTCGGGCTGCTTCCGTTAAGCCTTTCCTTATACTCTGTAAACTGCGTCTCTTCGGCTGCCGCCGCCTGAGCCTCTGCCTTCGCCTGAGCCTTTTCCTGAACCTTCGCCTGCGCCGCCTCGGCTACAGCCTTAGCCTGCGCCCTAACCCCTGCTTCAGCCGCTCTTCTTTCCGCCCTTCTCTGAGCCCTTTCCTCTGCCTTAATCTTTACCGCCTCGGCTGCTTCCTTAGCCTCCGCCTTAAGCTCCGGTTCCACTGCGGCTATATACTCAGCGGCATACTCGTTCTTCTTCTTGTCTCTCCGCTGTTCATATATAGACTCCCGCACATTCTGTATGGACTCCTGCATATCCTCAATCGACCTGTCCGCCTCAGCCTCATTATCTCGAATACTCTGCCCCATGGCTTCATATTTTTCGTTCTGGGCTGTCAGCTCCGAAAGCCGTTTATTGTTGTTTTCGGTCTGCTCGCTTATCATATTCAGATAAGACCCGTACATCTCCACTGCGCTTTGGGGCGACTCCATAAACCTGTTCGCCTGCTCTATTCTTCTGTTCTGCTCCTCTATGATTTTGTCTCTCTCGCTTATAATCTTGTCATAGTTTTCAATAACAGAATTATAGTCCCTAACCTTATCCCAGTTAAACGTGTCTTTATCCTCAATCTCAAACGAGTCTATATACGCCTGCCGCTCGTCATAAAGCTTCTTTCTTTCCTGCTGAAGCCTTTTTTTCGAGTCCTCCTCGTCCTTTATTTTCTCATTATATTTATCGATATCCTCCTGATAGTCCCGAACCTTCCCCAGATTGTTCTCATACATGGTCTCGGTCATGGCTCTGTCGTTATCAAGTCTCTCTTTTTCCTGCATTACCCTCTGCTTTGTGTCCTCAAAATTGTCTTTTTCGTGTATTTGATTTTTTCTTGTCTCAAGCGACTCTTCAAGACCCTTGATTCGGCTTTCAAGCACAGCTGCTTGGCTTCTGACCCTTTCCTTAAAGTCGTTGAATTCATCACCCTCAAGCCCCCAAAGCATCGATGTTAAACCCTTCGCTAAATCCCTCAGCTTATTTATTTCCTCGGTTTGTTTGTTTACCTTGTCCATGGCAGTCCCTCCTTTGTTAAAGACTATGCGGATTTTTCGGTGCAATATATAATAGTTGATTTTGTCTTTCCTTTTAGAACGGTTTAAATAGTAATAGTCAGCCTTTCGGAGCCGACAAAGCCTCCCCTTGAGGGGAGCTGCTGAGCGTCAGCGAAGCTGAGAGGTGTCCTCGCTGAAAGTTAAGACTTTCAGCGATTAAGGAACACTTCCGCAGTGCATCTTGTTTCTGTGCTTGCACAGAAATGAATGCACGCAGGCAAGTGTGACGCCGAGAGGTGATAACTCAGCGTAATTGCTCTTTCACTGCTCTAATTATACCATCCCTATTAGACATAAGTCAATAAAAATCTAAAACAGCCGAAAATAAATATAAAAAGAAAACAGCACACCCTTAAGCAGATGTGCTGTATAAATCTTATTATTTGCTCCCTCTGAAAGCCGAAATCAACTCAGAGAAAATTATTTGTCGGAATTGTATGTAACGCCGTTGATTGTAAGTGTACCGAAAAGATCGGTAGTCTGAGCAGTGCTTTCGCCTGATAATGTAATTACGCTGTTAGTCTGAAAGGAGACAATTTTCATATTTGGCTTTGTATATATTTTTTTCATTTTTAATTACCTCCCTTTACTCTGTCTCTGACCCTGTATCGTTGGTGCCGAGAAGAAGCTTATAGCCGGCATCGGCAACATCACTGGCTGAAAAATCATCAGAGATTGCTACTTCGAAGCCGTATATATAAAGATAACCTAATTCATCTGCAGTGTATGTTTTTTCATAAATTTGAACGCTTTCATATACTGTGCCGATGCTGCTTGCAGGGCTGCCGTCAGCTAAACCTACTGCATCGTCACCTTTAGCAAGATAAGCATAATCAGCTTTTGAAATATCTGAATCTTTAGCTAAGCCTGCGATTAAGTAAGCTTCATCATCGCCTATAGTAACTACATTATTATTAATATTAATGTCCTCAACAGTAATTGTAATACCGCCTACATAAACATTGCTGCCTGTACTTCCTATATAATAAGTTGTATTTGAAGAAAGTATACCCTCATCGGAAGGGACAAGTGCCGTTCCTAAGGAATCTGCTGTTGTTAAAATATCAGTTCCGTCTGAATCAATAACTGTTATTGATCTTGGATCTCCTGCACTGCCGGTTGCAAAGTCAACTGTTATTGTAGCCTTCTTTCCGCTTAGATCACCGGTTTCAAATTTGATGCAATTACCGCTGTTTGAAACACCGGATACCCTTGGTAATGTAGTTGAGTTAAGAGTACCATAGTCATTTTTATCATATATAAAATAATAAGTTGTTGATGCTGAAGGATTGGAAGTACTTGTCTGAATGATACTGCCTTCTGCGCCGACATAATCTTTTGTTAATTTGTCACTGCCAACAGTAATTGATTCTGTAATAGGAGTAATCTCTGCAGATTCAACAAATTCTGCATAAATAGTACAGTTGCCGTTAATTATACCTGAATAAGTATTATTACTGCTTAAGGCAGTCTCTGTGCTGTTTACTGTAAATGAACTTATAGTATATCCGCTGTCGGGAGTAACTGTTACTGTATAAGATGTTCCGCCATCAAGCTCATTACTGTCACTGCTTTCAATTTCGCTGCCGTCACTTCCGGTTACGCTTATACTGCCGCCTTCCGATGCACTATATTGAAGTGTGCCGGACTCATAAGATACTGTCTCGGTTGCATATACCTTGATAACAAGTTTAACAGCATAATAACCAGTAGTAGAACTAGAAAGAGCAATTTTGTATTTACCCGCTGAAATACCTGAACCTTCTGCTACTCTATTGGTTGAGGCTACAGTTAAAGTTTCGCTTGTTGTACTGTAGGTTCCTTCTGTCTCATTATAAGCATATAAGCCAAGCCCTGAAACATTTTTGGAAGTACCACTATCTCCTATAGTAATATCAAAAGATCCGTCTGTTGTAAAAACAATAGAATCAGAAGTATCATCAAATTTCCAACTTGAAGTGTCGATGCTTGTAAAGGTAAGACCGGTATACACTGTTGTTGAAGATGCACTTGCAGAACTATATGTATAGGTAATAGAGTCCGAAGCTTGTGATGTAGTAACATTTGAAGGGCTAGCCCAATTAGTAGAAAAAGTTGAAGCATTACCTGTTAATGTTACAGTACTTTCGGTGCTGATAGTTCCGGCGAAAGCTGTGGTTACGTTCATTACGGTTAAGGTGGAGATAACCATAGTGAAGGCTAAAATTGAGCTTATTGCTCTTTTGAACTTATTGTTCATTTCTTTATTTTCCTCCTTTTTAAAAGCTTTAAATTTTTTTGACCTGAAATTTTTTTTAAAGGGCGAAATTCGCTTAGAAGGTTCACCTATTAGCTTAGCTCTCTTTTCACCTCTCAGTCAGCTGCGCTGACAGCTCCCCTCAAGGGGAGCCTAAGGCTGAAGGCGCCGACGAGCCTCCCCTCGAGGGTGTTCAGAACTTTTGCCTTCGGCAA
>JAJBVU010000289.1 GCA_020859645.1 Eubacterium sp.
ATGTTAAGGTGTTTTTTGATAAATTCATAGACGCCTTTGAACAAAATAAAGACTATTTCAAAAACATGGACAGCTACATCGTTAACGGCGTTGTTTTTACACCTATAACGGTTATATATAACGAATTAAATAATCATTTTAGGGAGTTTTACGATAAAAACGATAAAATTTCAAGCTTTATGGCGCAGTATCTCACAATCGCCATGGTTATAGTTATAGTAGGAACCGTAAAGGGAAAGAACCAAAATTCAGACGAAGCTAAGGAAAGCATGTATTTCCTTTTGGAAAAGCTTTTTGCCTGAGCTTCTCTGCCCGCAGCCGGTTTGAGACGACAGAGCGGCTTTATAATCAAGCATAAAAAAGCTTCGGAGTTTTCTCAGAAACAAGAAAATATCCGAAGCCTTTATTTTGCAAAAATATTATCAGAATAAGCAGCTGACGGCGAAAACAACTGCGCCCCCAAAGGCAATTAAGCCGAAAATTATAGGCAGTCCGCAGCCAAGACAGCTGCAGCATCCTCTGCCGTAACGGGCACCGCCGAAAGGCATCATACCTCTGCCGAACATTCCTCCGCCCATTGGCCTCGGCGGCGGCATCATAGGGCCTCTGCCCATACCGCCCGGTCCTCCCATGGGACCTCTGCCCATACCGCCCGGTCCTCCGGGACCTCCCATAGGTCCTCTTCCGGGTCCGCCCATTCCTCCGGGACCTCCGCCCGGTCCTCCCATTGGCATAAAAACTACCTCCTTTAAAAATACATATTTGGTTTATAAAACATATTATTATGTCAGATGATTAACAGTTTTTATTCTTCATTATAATACATTTTCTTTATTAAAACATCTTTAAAAACAGCTTAAAAAAATTTCAGAACAAGTTGTATAAGTTTTTTATAATATATAAGAGAAGGCTTGAAAAGGGGTGAAAAATATGTTAGGAAAGCTTGCTCTGAAATATTATAAAGAGGGGTATAACTGCTCACAGTCTGTTATTAAAGCCTGTGACGATTTTTATAAGCTGAACCTTGACAGCCGAACCTATGACATTTTAGGCTGCGTGTCAAACGGCTTCGGCATAGGCTCCATTTGCAGCGTTTTTGCCGCCGGGGTTATGGCTTTGGGGCTTATGTTTGACGAAAAAAAGGCTAAAACCTTGCGGCTTATCTTTCTCAGTGAAGCAAACAAAACATTCGGTGCTGTCAACTGTCCCGATGTTCGAGGGTATATGGCAAAATTCGGGGGCTGCGGAAGGGTTATTGAAGAGACAGGTGAGATTATTGAAAAGATAGTCAAAGACTATAATTAGAGAACACCTCTCCGTCAGCTACGTTGACAGCAGGAACCCGAAAGATGTCGGGTTGCCCACCTTGATTTTTTTCGAAGAAAAAATTCAAGGCAGGCAAGTTTTGCCAAAGGCAAAACTTCTGAACACCCTCAAGGGGAGGCTTTTAGGGGTGGATTACTTCTTTTTCCTCACCGAATAGCCGAACTTACCTATATTCTTGCCCAAGGTATAATATTCACCGTGTGAATAGCAAATGGGGTCGGCTTCGTCAAAGTGGAATTTACCTTTTTCGTCAAGATATTTGGGGTCTACACTGACACCTGACACTTCGGCTATAAACATGTCGTGACTTCCCAAAGGCAAAATATCCTTAACCTTACATTCGATTGAAACAGGGCTTTCGGCAATTACAGGGCAGTTTGTAAAGCTGCCCTTTTCCGCTGTCAGCTTCATTTCCTTAAATTTGTCAAAATCTCTGCCTGATTTTACTCCGCACCAGTCCGCTGCAAAGGCAAGATCTTTTGTAGGCAGATTAACAATAAATTCGCCTGTTCTTTTAATTATGTCATAAGAAAATCTTGAAGGTCTGATTGAAACAGAGAGCATAGCCGGGTCAGAGCAGATAGTACCCGTCCACGCAACTGTTATAATATTTTTTTCACCGGCGGAAAAATCTCCGCAGCTTACCATAACAACAGGCAGGGGGTAGAGAACAGTGCCTGCCTTCCATAATTCTCTCATTTATATATCTCCTTACAGTTTGCACAAAATTGCGCTTACATCGTCATTTTTATATTTTTGGCTGTCGCTGCTGTCATAAAACTCAGAAAGAATACTGTCCAAAACATTTTCCATTTTCTCTCCTGATTTTATGCCGACGGAAAGCATAGCCTTAAGCTTTTCAACAAAAAGGCTGTTGTTTTCTTTATAGTGAATGTCTCCCAAGCCGTCGGTATAGAAAAACATATAGTCGCCGCTTTTATATTCGAAGCTTTTGTTTTTATAGGTGGTGTCCTTTAACATTCCTACGGGAATACCGTCGGAAACAAGCTCTCTGACCTCTCCGCCTTTTCCCGTAATTCGAATAGGGTAGGTTTCACCGGCGTTTGCATATAAAACAGTTTTTTTGGAAGTATCGACTATAGCGTAGAACACACAGGCATACATATCGCTGTCTGAGCCTTCGAAAATAGAATAAAAGGCTTCATTCATACGCTTTAAAAGTGTTCCCGGCTGTTCAATATCGTGACAGACGGAAACAAAAACCTGGCTTAACATAACAGTTAAAAGTGAGGAGGAAATTCCGTGACCGGAAACATCCCCTATAATTATGCCCAAGCGGTTTTTATCCAAAATTCTTACGTTGAAAAAGTCGCCGCCTATTGCCATAGCAGGCAAATATTTGGTTATGGCTCTTATATCTTTAAAGCTGATTTCCATATCCTTAATTACGGAACGCTGAACCTTCATAGCCATTTGAATTTGAAGCTGAAAATATTTGTTTGTTCTTTCAAGCTCGTCATAGCGGCTTTTTAATGAATTGTTAAGATCGTTTATTCTGAAAAGGGACTGAAGCTTTGATATAAGAAGCTTCCCCGAAGCGCTTCTGAGGATGTAATCATTGCAGCCGGCATAAACCGCCTTTCTGACCTGGGAGGTGCTGTCATCCTCAAGAAGCATAAGAATAAGAATATCTCTGTATTCGGGGCTGGCTTTAATGATTTTACAGAAATCAAAGCCCGACATATCGTCAAGCCTAGACGAAACAGCAATAAGGTCGGGCTTTATTCTGGGAATTTTAACTAATGCGTTTGAAGCGGTAGGTGAAGAAAACACGCTGTATTCGTTTATGGACAGATATGCCGTAAAAGCCGTAAGGATTGATGTGCTGCTGTCCACGATGAGGATTTTATACATAGCTTCCCACCTTTTTGCAGAACATAATAATGTTTCCCGGCTTCGCAAAGCTCAGAGAATCCACAAGAGCGTTTACAAGGCTGATGCCTCTGCCGTGTTCCTCAGAAGAGACTTCGCTATTTGTGTATGAAAGTCGTGAAAAGTCAAAGCCGTTGCCCTGGTCGCTTATAACTGCGTTTATGGTGTTGCCTGTAATTTTGATTTTAAGCTTAACAAGCTTTTCCGAATTGTTTTTATTTCCGTGAATAACGGCGTTAAACAAAAGCTCGCTTAAAATAAGCCTTAAATCAAGAAGCTCTTCCGCATCAATCGAAGGAATCATTTCCGATATGTAATTCTGAGCGCATCTGACAATTTTTTTAACCTCTTTTATATTGCTTGAAAATGCAACCTCAAATATAGTCATAAAATCACCTGCTTTTGGATGCAGAGAAAAAGGCGGCTTGGGGAAATTTTAACCTTTCCCTAAAAAAGGTCTGTTTCTCTGTGGATTTTTTTCATTGTTATAGTTAAATCTTTATTGTTTTTGGTTGTAAAATTAGCTTCGTCCATAAGAGCCTTAATCATAAGAATACACAGGTTTTCTTCATTAAGCCCGTCAATGGGCTTATCCATTTCTATATTTATAAGAAGAGAACCTACGCCGGTAAAGAATGAAATCTTAAAAAGCTCCTCTTTATATTCGGCAAATTCTTTGATTATAAAGGTACAGCCTTCGGAGACTGCCGCCTTTACGTCCTCAATTTCCGCAGTTGAAAAGCCCAGTCTGTTGGCTATTGAAGAAGCCGTCAGACGTGCTGCAGATATGTAGGCACTGTTTAAGGGCAGCGAGAGAACAATTTTATCACTGCTGTTGTTTTCATTCATTTCCATCACCTTCTATAATGAAAAGTTTGTCGAGGTTCGTAATCTTTATTACCTTATACACATTGGGAAGAAGATTCTTTAAGGTCACATCTCCCGAATATGCTTTTACCTTTTTAAGCATAGCCACAAGTGCAGAAAGCCCTGTTGAGTCGATATAGCTTAGGTTTTTACAGTCAATTATAACATTTTGTTCCTTTTCGGCGAGAAGCGCCAAAAGACCGGACTTCACATCGTCTGAGTTGAAAATATCGATTTCGCCCTCAAGAGAAACTTCCCAACATTTTGCTTCGTTATTATCTTTATATTTTAAATTTTCTGACATAGAGTTAAATCCCTCCTTAATGAGTTCATAATTTTTTTATCATATGTATAAAGCCCTTAACAGGTTGTTTTCAGGCTTTTTTCAATGAAACCGATAGATTGTTATCGTT
>JAJBVU010000086.1 GCA_020859645.1 Eubacterium sp.
CCGTCAGCAACACTGACTGAGAGGTGAAATAAATTATTGATTATCTAAAACATACTGAGCGAGAATTGAAGCGTCAAGCGCTGTAATAACTCCGTCGCCGTTTACATCTGCCTTTGTTGCGTCAAAGCCTGCAGAAACTGCATACTTATTAAGAGTATACTGTAAAATCTCGTCTGCATCGTCCATATCCACACTGCCGTCGCCGTTTATGTCATAAGCTTCGTCATAAGCGGGTTCGTCCGGCTCTGTAGGATCTGTAGGTTCATCGGGATCCTCTGTTTCTTCACTGCCAACTGCCAGTGAAACATTGTCGAAATAAACTGTGCTTGAAGCTGTTCTTACAAGTCTTATCTGCTTAATCTGCATAGGTGATTTTGAAATAAGGCTTGTGGTTGTTGAAGTCAAAGGTGTGTCGAAGGCTGCGTCGGGGTTGTAGCTGCCGTCTGATGAGTGGCTGTAGATTGATGTTGCGGCTGTCTTGTTGTCTACGTCAACTGTTACAACAACTCTGTACCAGCCTGCATCATTAAGGGTAATGCCCAAATCTGTGTCAACTGCCGCATTAGCCGAAGGTGCGTCAGAAATTACTGAGTAAACCTCGTCATTTACGTCCATAAGGTGATAGATTATGTTTTCGGAAGAAAATTCCTCTGTGGCTACGCCGCCGCTTGCAGCTGTTTCAGCATTTTCAAGGTAAATTCTGAAGGATCTGCCTGTTGTGTTGTCGCTGCCCTTAACCTTATAAATATCGGCTGTGAAAGTAACTGTTCCCGTACCCACTGAAGTGTCTAATACCTTGAATACTGCCTTATTGGAAAGCTCTATCTTTGCTGTAGAGTTTCCGCCTATGTCAGATGTATTGGCAAGGTCAACAACCTCTGTCTGATCCTTTTGAATGTTCCAGTCGGAGTAATCGTCTGTGTTTTCAAAGCTTGGGTCAGCAGCTTCAACTGTTCCGCTGCCTGTACCTGTAAGGCTTAATGTAATAACGGAGGTTTCCGCTGTGCCTACGAGGTCGTCGCCGGCGCTTACAACGCCCTTAACCTTAACTGTAGCTGTTGCAAAAGCGCTGTAGTTAATTGTTCCGTCGCTGTTTACAATGCCTGATGTTCCGTCAACTGCGCTCCAGGTCACTGTTGTCATATGTGAGCCGTAAACGGGAAGGCTGTCGCCGGAGGTCATTGTAAGAGATGTGTCCTCAGAGATAATAGCTGCGTCCTCTTCAGCAAGCTCTGTAAGGTTTGTATAGCTTAAGTTGTCAACATAGAACTTAACTGTGTCATAATTTCTGTTGGGTCTGAAAACAATTCTGTTTGCGGCAAACATATCGTTTGTATAGCCGTCTGTTCCGAAATATTTTGAGCCTATCTGACAGTTTTTAGCGGAAGTAACAAGCTCGCCGTCAGAATCGTAGAGATAATAGTTTACCGTAGGCTCTGTGCCTGAGCTTAAGCCCACTGCGTCAACAACAACCTTTACTGTGTACCACTGTGAGCCTACTGTTACAAGCTCGGTGTCGGCGGAACCGTTTACATAATTCTTAATTGCATATTCTCCGCCGTCCTCAAGAAATCTCAGCTGACCTACTGTCTGTGAGCCTCTTACATAGGCTTCGCAGTAGCCGTCTGTGGAAATATCCGTAATATATACGTCATAGCTTGTCTCATAAACCTGATCTGTTATTCCTTCGTCCGCAAAGTAATATGTGAAGTCGTGAATGGTTGAGCCTGTTGTCGCCGACTGGTTAATCATATAGAACTTATCGTGGTCTGAGAAGGTTACGCCGTCGATGTTGTCAACAACATATCCTTCGATTGAGTCGCCGTTTCCTGCGTTTGCATCATAGAACTCGGCGCTTGTGTCTCCTACGGAGAAGCTGTCGAAGGTATAAACTCCGTCTGTGGTCTCTGTTTTAGAGCCTACTGTTACTGTGAAGGTTCTTACCTCGTCGGTAAGACCTGTCTTTGAAAGTGTAACCGTTAATGTAATTGTAACAGCGCCTTCGCCGTAGTCGCCTATAAGAATTGTATTATTGCTGAAGCGTTCGCTGTTATTGCTGCTCCATTTTACTGTTACGTCGGGGTCGCTGTCAAAGCTTGTAACAACCTCTGTGTCCTTAGAGATCATACTTGAAAGGGTAATGCTGTCTGCAAGAGCAGCCAAGCTTTCCTGAGGTGTAAGTGTGTCCCAGCCGCCGGGGTTCCAGCCGTCAGAACCCTTTGTGAAGTTGTAGGGGCCGTAGTATGCGTTCAAAAATTCTGTTTCGGAAAGAACTGTTGCGGAGCTGTCGCCTGTTACTCCGCAGACAACGCCTGTTACGCCGTCAAACCATGTGCCGCTTACGGAAGCTGTTCCGCCGTAAACTGCCGCTAAGCCTGTGCCTGAAGCAATTGAAGCTGCGGTAATTGTACAATCCTTAAATTCTATAGTATAAGCGTCTGCCGAGCTTCCTGTAACCTCGGCAAGAGTGTCATTTCTGCTGAAGGTACAGCCTTCAAAAACAGCCTGAGCCTTGTCGGATACTATATTTCCTTTTATTTCACAGCCGCTGAAATAACTTCTTGTGCCTGAAGTCAATAATTCAACACTTCCTGTGAACAAATCGCTGAAAACAGCTTCATCGCCGTTAACCACAACATAATATGAATTAATGCCTGTTACGGAGCAGCTTGAGCCGTTTATTGTAATGGAAGGAACGATTACATCGGTTGAACCCTCTGCAAGCTGAACAACAACATTGTCAATATTGATTTCCAAGTCATCGTCATATTCTCCGTCTGTAATATAGATAGTCTTTGTGCCCGATACGCCTTCAGCTGCGGCTGCTTCAACATAAGCAATTGCCTCTGCAACAGTAGCCACAACAGATGAGTCAGATCCGTCGGCGTTGGGGTCAACAGTAACCTCTGAGCCTACCTTGGGAGATGTGGTGACTGTTCCCTCGGGGAAGCTGTTTACTGTTAAGTCATTTAAATAATATTCAATGTTTGTATATCCCTGACCGCAGTAGTCGCCGTTTGTCTCCGCTGTAGAAGCGCTGTAGGGGTCAAGACCTCTTTCAAGCTCCCACCAGTCGGGCATTCCGTCGCCGTCTGTGTCGGTGTATAAATCGCCGTAGTCTGAAGCGTAGGTTGTTTCAGGGTAGTTATAGGTTACGCCGCAGGTAATTCCGTACTTCTCGATTTCTTCAAGCTGTGAAGATGAAGCCTCTGAAAGGGGTCTTGCACCGCTGAGAGTACCTGTGCCGTTGATTGTATCGTTTATAACCTCTGCGTCGATTTCCGTTCTTGAATCTGCATCAACAGCAGGACCTACAAATGAGGTTACGTGTGCATAAGCCTCGTCAGCAGTTTCTGCGTCGGGAGTGTATGCAATATTTTCCGAGTTATAGGTGATTTCAAAGGCTGTTGATGAGCCGTAGGTAGCTTCGTCAAAGCCGTTTGAGCCTGTCCAGTCATCGCCCTCTGCAATAACAATGTCATTGTTTTTATCAACAAGCTTGTTGCCTGTTAAATAGAACTTCATCTTCTCATAGTTTGAGCCCGATGACTTGTTTATATAGCGGTTGCCTGTGGTGTATGTACCCTTCTTTAAGTAGTTTCCTACATAGTTAAGGTGACCTAAGGTACCGTAGGCTGTCTGGTAGCCCCAGTCATAAATTACGTTGTTTACAAATTCCGCTGTGCTTGTGCCTTCAACCTTGCCTCTGAAGTTTCTTGAAATGTTGTGAACAACTAAGTTGTGGTGCCAGGTGTTGTTGCTCTTGCCGAACATTATACCGAAGCCGTGAATACCCTTGCTGTGGTATGAGAAGCTGTTGGCGGGACCGATAATTGTCCACTGTGTGGTGTACATATCGTTGTTTGAATAAAGTCCCCACTGCTCATCGTTTGCCCAGCCGAAAGCACAGTGGTCGATGATTGAGTTTGAGCCGTCGGAGCCGCCCAAAGCGTCATATTCCGCCGAGGAGCCTCTTTCACCGGGACGGCTGCTTATGTAACGCATAATAATGTTTGAGCCGCCTAAGCCCACCTTGTAGTTTTTAAGGGTTACGCCGTGACCGCCGGGGGCTGTCTGACCGGCGATTGTAATGTTGCTTTTAACAACAACGTCGCTTTTAAGCTCGATTGTGCCGCCTACATCGAAAACGACAATTCTTTTTGAAGATGAAACAGCGTCTCTGAAAGAGCCTGTTCCGCTGTCGTTAAGGTTGGTAACGTGATAAACCGTGCCGCCTCTGCCGCCTGTGGCGTACTTTCCGCCACCTTCAGCACCGGGAAAGGCAACAATGCTGTCCGCCGCATAAGCAGTCTCGGCAGATTTTTCATTGGTAACAGCTGTCAGGGAAACCGCCGAAACAGCCATAACCGCAGATAAAACTAAAGATAAAAGTCTTTTTTTCAATATCTTTCTCTCCTTCTTTAATAAAATTTTGAAACTTACCTAATTTCTATTATAC
>JAJBVU010000209.1 GCA_020859645.1 Eubacterium sp.
ATATTGCCTCTTTGGTGTATAATTAACATACAGTTAAAAGGAAAATTTTAAAGGAGGAATGATCAATGAAAAAGCTTATTTCACTTTTGATGGCTGCGGTCTTGCTTTTTAATGTGCCTGTTTATGCGGCATCTTATGCAAGTCTTAATAAAGTAAGAACTATCAGAGACGAGGTTGAACCTTCAGACCAATATCTTACAATAACCCCTCTTGACGAGGTTTCCACCGGGTCATCAATCATTATTTCATTTACAAACGCAAAGGTAGTAAGCCAAACCCAGATTGACGCCGTATATCAATATGATTATTATAACTGGAAGGGCTCAAGCGAGGGCTTTTGGACTGTTATGACACAGGTTAAAACCAACGAGCTGCCCTATAAAATCAGACGTGTTGGCTTAAGAGAAATTCAGGTTGATTTAATAAACCTGCCGGGAAGATTTGCCGACGGCTCTCTCTATACTGTAAACGGCGTTTCAAGGAGACCTGTTTATAAAATAAGGCTGCCCTTCATATCCGACGGCGAGGGAACAATTAAAATCACCATTAACAACAACGAATCTACTATTTCAAGCGCAACCCTTTCAGGCTATTATATTTGGACAAAGGGCAGCAGCGGCGCAGGCTCAGACGGACTCACAAACACCGAAGGCTCAGACGGTGAAATCATCTCCGAAGCAACAACCGAAGCAACAACGGCAGCTGCTTCCTCAGGCACTTCGGGCTCCTCGGGTTCTGCCGATGCCGAAACGGAAACAACCACCGAGACCCCCAATATTTTCGATATGAACTATAACGATTATATCGCAATAAGAGATTTGGAGGATATACTGGAAAACAGTCTCTCTGAAGAAGAGGACGAAACCGAGACAGAAGAAGTAACGGAAGAGGAAACGGAAGCCGTAACAGATGATGCTTCAGAAACCGCTGAAGATGAAACAGACGAAGCTTTGGAGGCTGATGAAGCTGATGCCGATGAAGAATCTGAAGAAGAAACGGAAGCGGCTGAAACAAAAGCGGAAATCGACCTTGACGTTCAGTGGGACGCTTCAACCAAGACAGCCACAATCACCTATAACGGCACAGAGGTTCAGTTTATAAGCTATTCAGACTACTATGTTGTAAACGGCGAAATCATCTATTTCGAGGGCGGCTTAGGCTCTGTAATTATTGACGGAAAAATGTATGTTCCCGCAGGGCTTATTATAGATGTTCTTAATCTTAAAGAGCCGGGCACTGAGGAAGAAGAGGAAGAGACCTTCGAAACCATAGTGGCGGAAGAGTTTATGCAGGAAGAGCTCTTATGAAAAAATAAAAATATTTAAAACAAAAGAGGCAGACCTTCAAATTTGAGGATCTGCCTTTATTGTTGTTAAAATTTATTTATCTGTAAAGAATTTGTGTAAGAATGGATTCAAGATATTCCTGCTTGCCGCTTGTTACCTTAGGCTCGCCGTTTTTAAGAGTATAGGCTTCAAGAGATTCAAGGGTAGCTGTTCCGTTCATAATTTCAGCGCCTATGCCGCTCTTATAGCTTTCATAACGGTTTCTTACGAAGCTGTCGATACGGTCATCCTCGATAACCTCGAAGGCTTTAATAAGACCCAGAGCGAATGTATCCATACCGCTGATATAAGCCAAAGCAATATCGTCGAATGTGAAGGAAGGACGTCTTACCTTAGCGTCGAAGTTGATGCCGCCGTTTGTGAAGCCGCCGGCTTTGATTACTTCATACATAGCGCAGGTAGCTGTTTTAACGTCGCAGGGGAACTGGTCTGTATCCCAGCCCAAATGCTCGTCGCCCTGGTTAGCATCGATTGAGCCGAAGAAGCCGTTAATTCTTGCTACACGAAGCTCATGTTCAAATGTATGACCTGCAAGAGTTGCATGGTTTGCTTCAATGTTAAGCTTGAAATCTCTGTCAAGACCGTACTTGCGGAGGAAACCTATAACTGTTGAGGAATCGAAGTCATACTGATGCTTTGTAGGTTCCTTGGGCTTAGGCTCAACGTAGAAGTCTCCGTCATAGCCCTTTGAGCGTGCATATCTTACAGCCATCTTCATAAGACGGGCAAGGTTGTCAAGCTCAATAGCCATATTTGTGTTAAGAAGAGTTTCATAGCCTTCTCTTCCGCCCCAGAAAACATAGCCCTTTCCGCCTAAAGCGATTGTAGCGTCGATGGCGTTTTTAATTTGACTTGCAGCATATGCAAATACATCGGCGTTGCATGATGTGCCTGCGCCGTGCATATAACGGGGATTTCCGAAAAGGTTTGCGGTACCCCAAAGAAGCTTTATGTTTGTGCCTTCCATTTTTGACTTAATGTAAGCAACGATTTCCTGAAGGTTAGCCTTTGTTTCGGCAAAAGTCTTTCCCTCGGGAGCAATATCCACATCGTGGAAGCAGAAATATTCAATGCCCAGCTTATCCATAAATTCAAAGCCTGCGTCAACCTTAGCCTTGGCAATATCCATAGGGTCGGTCTTACCGTAGGAGCGGTCAATTGTGCCTGCTCCGAAGGGGTCGCTCATAACCGCACAGAGAGTGTGCCACCAGCTCATAGCGAATTTAAGATGTTCCTTCATAGTTTTATCGCCTATGACTCTGTCGGCGTCATAAAACTTGAAAGCAAAGGGATTTTTTGAGCCTTGACCCTCATACTGTATTTTGTCGAAGTTGAAATAACTCATCTTTAAAACCTTCTTTCTTTTTATTATTTGTAACAGTTCAGACAGTTTAAAAACTATTTGGCTGAACTGTTCCGAATTTTTCTTAATACTCCTTTATATTATAACACAGATTTTCTGCTTCTGCAATCGGTTTTGAAAAAAATGTTAAAAAATTTTAGTCAAAGCCTATGCTTTTTTCCTCCTGCATAAATTTCTTGTGACTGAACTCACGGCTTTTGCTTGCATTAAAAGCGGCTGCTGTTAATTCTTTCGCTTTTCCGATATTTATGATATGAGATTTGTCAGTTAAAAAGCCGCTGTAAAAGCGGCTCGTTTTTTTAACTATACCAGCTGAATACCTTATAGCTTCCGTCATCATTTAATATATATTCTTTAAAGCTTCCGTCTGCGTTAAGTATGCATTTGCGAAAAGTATCTTTTTCATATGCTATGAACTCGCCGTTTTCACCGTCTTCATATCTATTTATTGCATAGTAGCCGTCTGCAACTTTTTCACTGTAAAGCCGTTTAATATAGCAAGGAGCTAAGTCATAGACATTTATTTTTCCTGCAGCTTCGGCAAATACTAAATTTGAACCGTATGCAGTAACTGCCCAAAACCATTCACAATCAGAAGCACATCCATTCGGATTTTCCGCCTGTATATCTTCAAAACTGTAGGTTAGTGTTTTTATAAGCTCGCCTTTGCTGTTGAAAACATAATAAGTATTATACGTATGCATTTTATTGTTTATAACATCGCAATCTACAGATGCTAATATAAAAGTGTCATTGAAATCATAATAATATGCACTTGAACAGGGCAAATAGTAAACAGGGTCTATTTCAAAATTATCTCCGTAAGCACCCCATGTGCCTTCTGTTGTTTTATAGAGTGTTACACCGCAGTCTAAAGCTTTTGTTCTCACTATTTCGGCTTCTTCACCGGTTTCCGTTTCAGCGCAGACGCTCACCGAAAATACCATTAAAGCCATGAATAAAATAAATAATCTTTTCATATAAATCACCTCCTAAAACATAAGATCATCAGCCGTTCTCTTCTTCAATATACTCTTTAAAGCTTCCGTCTGCATTTAATATGCATTTTTTATCTGTTTTATTTTCGATTGCCATAAAGCCAACGCCTGCATAAGGTCGTATTCCGTAATATCCTTCACCGGCTATATTCTCACTGTACAGCCTTTTTATATATTGCGTAAGTATTGATGTTTCGTAATTTGCTGGCATACCGCCGAAAATTATATTTGAGCCTATAGCACCTGTTGACGTAATAAATGAAAATGTGCAGCCGCAGGGCTTTTCCGCCTGAAAATCAGCAGCGGTATAAGTAAGGGTTTTTATAAGCTCGCCCTTATTGTTGAATACAAAATAGGTTTGAGATGCTTGTTCGGAATATTCCGCACTGATTGCCTGATCTGCACTGAGTGCCAATGTAAAAACTCCGTCATATTCATAATAATTATCAAGCATACAAGGAAGGTAATATTCGGCTTCTATATAAAATCCATTTCCACAGGCACCCCATTTTTTGTTGGAGTTTTGAAATATAGTTATGCCGTCGCCTATATCATATTCTCTGACCTTATAAATCTCTTCCGTTTCGCTGTTTTCCGTTTCAGCACAGACATTAACCGTAAACAGCATTATCAAAGCAGTTATAAATGCAAAAAGCCTTTTCATAAAACATACACCTCCCGAAATCAGATTTTCTT
>JAJBVU010000129.1 GCA_020859645.1 Eubacterium sp.
ATTATAAAACAAAGAAAGACTATGCACAATTCTTAAGTGAATGTACACAGTCTTTCTTTTAATAGTTTGGAGAACGCTTAGCTTTGTTCCAAAAGACCGGTATAAAGCTGATAATAAACGCCTTTTTCTTTAATGAGTTTATCGTGGTTGCCTCTTTCGATAATTCTGCCGTGATCCATAACCATAATAACGTCTGAGTTCTTAATGGTTGAAAGTCTGTGGGCAATTACGAAAACGGTTCTGCCCTTCATAAGGGAGTCCATACCCTCCTGAACGATTTTTTCCGTTCGAGTGTCAATTGAAGATGTAGCTTCGTCGAGAATAAGGGCAGGGGGGTTGGCTACTGCGGCACGGGCAATAGACAAAAGCTGTCTCTGACCCTGTGAAAGGTTTGAGCCGTTGTTGGTGAGCATTGTGTCATAGCCGTCGGGAAGTCTCCTTATAAACTCGTGAGCACCGGCAAGCTTAGCCGCCGCCACAACCTCAGAGTCTGTTGCGTCAAGTCTGCCGTATCTTATATTTTCCGTTACAGTTCCGGTGAAAAGACTTGTGTCCTGCAGAACCATTCCCAAAGAGCGTCTCAGCTCGCTTTTCTTGATTTTGTTTATATTAATTCCGTCATATCTTATTTTTCCGTCCTGAATGTCATAGAAGCGGTTAATAAGGTTGGTAATTGTGGTTTTTCCTGCGCCTGTTGCCCCTACAAAGGCTACCTTTTCACCGGGCTTTGCGTAAACCTCAATGTCGTGAAGAACTGTCTTGTCGGGGGTATAGCCGAAATCAACCTTGTCGAGAATAATGTCGCCCTTAAGCTGAATATATTCAACTTCCCCTGTGCTTTTGTGAACGTACTTCCAAGCCCAAACGCCTGTTCTTATAGGTGATTCTTCAATTGAGCCGTCAGGTCTGAATTTTGCTCTGACGAGGCTGACATTTCCTTCGTCGGGCTCAGGCTCTTCGTCTAAAAGCTCGAAAATTCTTTCTGCACCGGCAAGAGCCATAACGATTGAGTTAATCTGCTGAGACATATTTGAAACAGGCATATTGAAGCTTCTGTTAAGCTGTAAAAATGAAGCAAGAGAGCCTATTGTGAAGCCGCCGAAGCCGCTTATAGCCAAAATCGAGCCGAAGATAGCAGTGAAAACATAGCTTATATTGCCTATGTTTGCCAAAATGGGCATAAGCATATTTGCGAAGCTGTTGGCGTTTTTCGCCGCATCAAAAAGCTCATCGTTTATCTTGATAAAGTCGTTGACGCTTTCCTGTTCATGACAGAAAACCTTTACAACCTTTTGACCCTCGATAATTTCTTCGATATAGCCGTTTACGTCGCCCAGCTTTCTCTGCTGAATGACGAAATATTTTCCGCTTAAGCCGCCGACCTTTTTTGTGACGGCAAGCATTATGCAAGCCATAACAAAGGTCATAAGGGTCAAGGGAACGCTTAACACGAACATACAAATTACAACGCTTACAACAGTCATAATTCCGTTTATAAGCTGAGGAATACTCTGGCTTATAAGCTGTCTCAGCGTGTCGGTGTCGTTTGTGTAAAGGCTCATTATATCGCCGTGAGCGTGTGTGTCGAAATATTTAACCGGAAGCTTCTCCATATGTGCAAACATTTCTTCACGAAGGTTTTTAAGTGTTCCCTGAGTTATTCCCACAACAATTCTGTTGTAAATAAATGCGGAGAATACACCCACCGCATAAATAGCCGCCATAGTGCCGATTGCACCCAAAAGGGGAGCGAAATCCCTTTCACCGCTTATAAGGATAGGGGTGATATAATCGTCTATAAGGCTCTTCATAAACATAGTACCCCGAACATTTGCAAGGGCTGAAATGATTATGAAAATAACAACCAAAACACATCTGAATTTAAAATATTTAAAAATATAACCCATGAGCCTAAAAAATATTTTAGAGGGGTTCTTTGCGCCTCTGCGCTTTTCTTTCTTTTCAGCCATTATTCAAGCGCCCCTTTCTGTTGTGACTCCCAAACCTCTTTGTAGATTTCGTTGTTTGCCAAAAGCTCCTCGTGAGTGCCGAAGCCGTTGACCTCGCCGTTATCCAAAACGATAATTCTGTCTGCGTCCTGAACCGAGGTTATTCTCTGAGCAATAATAAGCTTTGTTGTGTCGGGAATTTCCTCTCTGAAAGCCTTTCTTATCATAGCGTCGGTTTTTGTGTCCACAGCCGAGGTTGAGTCGTCTAAAATAAGAATTTTGGGGTTCATAAGCAAGGCTCTTGCTATACAAAGTCTTTGCTTCTGACCGCCGGAAACGTTTACGCCGCCCTGTTCAATCCATGTGTCATAGCCGTCGGGCATTGCGCTGACAAATTCGTCAGCCTGGGCATATTTGCAGGCTTTAATGAGCTGTTCGTCTGTGGCGTCTTTATTTCCCCAGCGGAGATTGTCTTTAACAGTTCCCGAGAAAAGAACGTTTTTCTGCAATACCATAGCCACGCTGCTTCTGAGGGCGTTAAGCTCATAGTTTTTGACATTAAGACCGCCGACTATAACTTCTCCCTCTGTGGCGTCATAAAGACGTGGTATAAGCTGAACAAGGGTTGACTTTGAAGAGCCCGTTCCGCCGATAATACCGATAGTTTCGCCTGAGTTAATTTTAAGGTTAATGTTTTCAAGACACTTGTTTCCGTCCTTTTTGTATGCGAAGGAAACATTTTTGAACTCGATTGAGCCGTTCTTAACCTCGCTTACGCTGTCAATGGGAGCTGCAAGGTCTGTTGTTTCGTTGATAACCTCTGCAATTCTTTCGCCCGAAGCCCTTGACATTGAAATCATAACGAAAGCCATTGAAATCATCATAAGGCTCATAAGTATGTTCATTGTGTAGGTGAAAAGGCTCATAAGCTGACCGGTTGTCAGTGTATCGGAGACTATCATATGAGCGCCTATCCACGAAATTAAAAGAATACAGGTGTAAACCGTAAACTGCATAACGGGCATATTTGCCACAACAAGATATTCGGCTTTCAAAAACATATTGTAAACATTTTCAGCCGCAATATTAAACTTTCTGACCTCGTGATCCTCTCTGACATAAGCCTTGACGGTTCTAATACCGCTGATGTTTTCCTGAACACTGGCGTTAAGGTCGTCATATTTTTCAAAAACGGCTTTGAAGGCCTTGTGGGCGTGCGACATAATGAAAAAGAGAACGATGCCCAAAAAGATAATTGCTCCAACATAAACAAGAGCCAGTGAAGGCTTTATTATACAGGTCATTGCAAATGCACATATAAGCAAAAGAGGGGATCTGACACACATTCTTATAATCATCATATATGCGTTTTGAACGTTCGTTACGTCTGTGGTAAGTCTCGTAATAAGACCGGAAGTGGAATATTTATCCAAATTCGAAAAAGAAAATTTTTGAATATTCCTAAACATAGCGGCTCTTAAATTTTTGGCAAAGCCCGATGAAGCAATCGCCGCAAAGTGACCTGCACCTGCGCCTGCCGAAAGGCTTATACACGCCGCAATTATCATAACAACGCCGATTGCCGCAACTCTCTTAAGGTCGCCGCCGTCAGCACCGTTTACCCCTGTATCAACTATTTTAGACATTAAAAAGGGGATGAGAATTTCCATAAAAACCTCAATCGCCACAATACAGGGGGCTAAAATAGAGGGCTTTTTAAATTCCTTAATTTCGCCCATAAGTGTCTTTAACATATATTTTCCTCACTTTCCTTTAAATTTTCAAGCATTTTTAAAAGTACGCCGTAAATGCTTTCAAGCTCCGCCTTTTCAAAGCCGCCGCAGAGATTTCGGTTTATTGACTTAAGGTTTTCAAAACCGCTGCAAATAAGCTTTTTCCCCTCGTCGGTTAACACAATCTGCTTATATCTTCTGTCTTTTTGACTGGGCTTAAAGGCTATGAAGCCCTTTCCCTGAAGCCTTTTTAAAATTCCCGTTACCGTAGGGCGTGAAAGCTCAAACCGCCTTTCAATATCCACCGGGTTTACCTCTTTGCCGGAAAACGTACTTAAAAATATAAGCACCTTCAGCTGACCTCCGGTCATATTCATTTCGGAAATTTTTTTGTTAAGGCTTTTTTCAAAAATAAGATGAATACATTTAAGGACTTCTGAAATTCTGTCTTGAATTTCAACGCTTATTAAATCGTTTTCATCGGAATTATCCAAACGCAGTCACTCCTCCCTTGGTCGCAGACCAATGCGCATTTTTGCTGCACAAAAATGCTTATGACCAACAGCATTTGCAATGCTAAAATCAGCAGGTTACACCTACTGATTTGAAAGTAAGTGCCTATAAGCACTTACTTTGTTGGTCAAATACGTAGTATGCTAATTATATCTCTTTAATTACACAGTGTCAATAG
>JAJBVU010000214.1 GCA_020859645.1 Eubacterium sp.
GTCTTTTTCTCAGGCTCGGGAGGAATATAGTTAATTTCAATTCTGGAGGTACGGTCCTCATTAAAGCCCTGTTCGGAGTCACGGTCCATTTCGGGCAGATATTTTCTGAACACACGCATTACCATAACTGAAGCGAAATAAGCATAAACTCCGGGAAGAATAACAATAAGAATTTCACATTTTGTAAAAAGCCAAAAAGCTCCGCAGAGAAAAACCAAGCAGGTGACTGTGGTAGAAATATGGCGGTTTGCAAAGAAAAAGGCATTTCTGAAATACTGACCCATTTTCAGCTTAAAGCGGGCAATAAGGAAGAAAATATAAATTGCCACGCCTGCCAGCTCTCCCAAAAGAACGATTTGAAACACCATAACATATTGATTTTGGCGTGTCAAAGGGTTTAAGACCGAAAAATTCAGAACTGCGAGAATTACGGGAATAAGCAGAATTATATAAACGAATGTAGAACGGAAAAAGTTCTGACGGAAGCTTTTAAAAAAGTCTCTTGTAACATAGCCCTCACGGTGAGAAACCTGTCTTGTGGTAACATAAAAAAGGGCGGTTGTGGAAGCTCCTATAGTAAACAGGGGAAGGGAGCAGATTGCCCAAACAATTGACAGAGCCATAAGATCCGCCAAAAGCGTACACCACTTAAAAACAGGACCATCTATACGGAAAAAATTCATAAAATTACCTCTTTTCATTTTTTGATTCTTAAATATTTCGTTAGCATTATTACAATTATACTCTATCTGTAACAAAATTTCAAGTCATTCGTATAATAAATTACAATGTAATTTCAGGGGCGGTTAAATGGATATAAAGGCGTTTCAGAAGGAAATAGAAAGTTCCCAAACAGGGGGACTTCAGATAGAGGTATATAATGAAACAGCAGGTGCGCCTGTAGAAGGGGCATTGGTTTCGGTTTTAGGCGAAAATGGCGAAAGCTTCTCGCTTGTGACAGACAGCTCCGGGCAAACAAGCGTTGTTTTTTTGGCTGCGCCCCCTGCCTATCTCTCACAAAGTCCAACGGGAGAAAGACCCTATTCCCTAGCAAGGGTAGCCGTAACAAAAGAGGGCTTAAGCGAAGAAACAGCGGATGGAGTTCAGATTTTATCTGAGAATATTTCTATTTTAAGGGTATTTTTAAATACAGAGGGAGGGGCAAGAAATGTGGTTATAACACCGTCTCCCCTTTATGAACCTAAAGAGGAAAGAATTTTCGAAGCAGAGGTTAAGCCTCTTAAAAACGAAACAGGCTTTGCGGTCTTAGACAGCGTTGTTATTCCCGAATATATTGTTGTCCACGACGGCTCGCCTAATGACACCTCGGCTCCCGACTATTGGATTCCCTATAAGGACTATATTAAAAATGTGGCTTCAAGCGAGGTTTATTCCACATGGGAGCTTGAAGCAATTCGGGCAAATGTCCTTGCGATCATTTCATTTACATTAAACAGGGTTTTTACGGAGTGGTATCGAAACAAGGGCAAAACCTACACTATAACCTCTTCAACGGCGGTTGACCATTATTTCGTTTACGGCAGAAATATTTATCAGGAGATTTCACAGGTGGTTGACGAGCTTTTTTCAACCTATATTAAGCGTCAGGGCAGCCGACAGCCTCTTCTTGCCCAGTACTGCGACGGTCGGAACGTAAGCTGTCCCGGCTGGATGACCCAGTGGGGCTCACAGTATTTGGCTCAGCAGGGCTATTCCGCAATAGAAATTCTGAGATATTTTTACGGCGATGACATTTATCTTACAACGGCGGAAAAGGTCAGCGGAGTGCCTTATTCATTTCCCGGTGAGGTTTTGAGTGTCGGTGCTGCGGGAAGCGCAGTGGAAGCGGTGCAAATTCAGTTAAACTATATAGCGAGAACCTACAGTGCAATTAATACTTTAACTCCGGACGGAATTTACGGCGCAGCTACTCAAGCCGCCGTCAGAACCTTTCAGGAAATTTTCAACCTAAACCCCTCCGGCTCCGTTGATTATGCCACATGGTACCAAATTTCACAGATTTTTGTAGCGGTTGAGAAATTGGCATAGAGTTCTCTTATAAGAGCGGAGAAATCGGTCAGTTCACTTTTTTTATCGTCATTGTACTATTGAATTTGAAAGATATCTGAATGTGCCGTTATCGAAGGGTTCCACAGTAAGGCGGTTTGTAAAGGCACAGTCGGAATTATATTCAATCCATACCTCATCAACAGTAAGGGTAATTGTTCCGTCGGAATTCTCTTCATAGTCCACCACCTCGCCGAAGGGATCATAAGCCCTTCCCGAAGTGCTCTCATAGGGATAGGTTTCGCTTTCCTCATCATATTTACAGGCATTTCTCAAGGCTTCCGCCGAAACGGGAAAATAGGCGGTCATTACCTCTTCGAAGAGATCTGACGGAATACTGTTATCCTCAGGTGTATAGCTTTCTCCGGCGTAAATTCTGTATATGTCATCAAACATACAGGGCTCGATAATGTCATCTGCATTATCACTGTTCCAGTCTGTTATAAGCATATCGTAATTCACATAGCTGAGACCGGAAACATATTTTTCCGTCAGCTCTCTGTATTCATCTGAAACGGGGGTAATTCTCCAATATTCTCTGAGACTTGAATTAGTATAGGGCTGTTCGTAGGCATATATAAAATAACCCTTTTCAGTCAGATTGATTTCCGATATATTTCTGATTGAAGAATCCTTAAGCTCCGGCGTTCCCCCTTCCTGCCAGCCTATGCTGATGTAGTGACACTGAAGTCTGTCATTGCGGTACACAAGGGTTTTAACGCCTATAAGTCCGTCGCTGTTTACTTCATACACAGATACAACAGAATCTATTCCGTTAAGCCAATCGGAATAAAAGGCTTCCAAGGCATCGGGGTTTTCCATATTATATCCGTCTGTAACGCTTGTAAAGCCTGCGCTTCCCAAAGCCGAAACAACAGCCTTTCTCTGATCAAATGTGAAACCCACTATGTTTGAAGCATATGATACGGCATCATCCGAAAATTCAACGTCTTGATATATTTCAGCGGTCTGTTCGGCAGCCTGCAGTATGGTTTCATTAAGCTGCTTCCTTTCCTCATTGCTTAAAAGAGAATTGCCCTCTGAACCTTCTGAGCCGGCATCCTCTGAGCCTCCGTAAATTTCATTCCACTCCTCATCTGTCAGACGGGGCGTGTGCCAGGAGGTGTCAAAATCTTCTTCAGATGTAATTCTGTTGGAAATATACTGTACTCCGCCGCCGTCCAAAGGCTTGACGGTGACCTTGTGAGAAAAGAGCTTTGAATTTTTTTCATAGGGGAATACTGCATTTACGCTGAGAGTTATGGTTCCGTTTGAGTTTTCAACACAGTCCGTTACCTCAGGGTAGGGCTGTTGGGTAGTTTCTCTTTCATAATATCCTCTGGGCTTATATTCGTATGCTGAGCTTTCGGAAAGATATTTTGCTTGAGACTGAAGCTCTTCTGCTTCAATGTTAAAATATGTCATTACGGCTTTTTCGAATTCCTCCGAGGGTATTTCGTAAACCGTCCCTTCAGTTAAATCATCCTCCGACATATAGGCAGGCAGGGCTTTTCCGTAAATCAAACGGCTGCAAATATTAAAAATGTCGCTGAAGTCAAGGTCTGTGTAATTGTTTTCGTTCCAGTTAACTATAAACATATTATTATTTTCATAGCCTATGGGAAGGATGTATTCTCTGTTAAATTCTCGGCATTTTTCGTCAAGGGGCAGAACCCTTAAGGCGGCTGTTTCATCAGCCTCGCTTAAGGACACAGTATAAAGCTCGTCAGAATGCCAAGTTCCCGAAAAGAATATATAACCCTCTTCGGTGTACTTCCAGCCGACGGCTTTATAGCTTGAAACGGTTTTGTTTTGAAGCTCTCCGTTATTAAATTCATAATATGACCGAACCACATCTACCTTTCCTTCTGAAGCTGTCAGGTCATATTTTACAAAGCCCCCTGTATAGTTTATACGAAAAATCGAAATCTCCGCAGTTTCCTTTTTGCTTACGCTTTCGCAAAATTGCTCCGCCTGTTCATAATTAGTCATATTTACCTGATTTTTGCTGTCAACGGCAATATATCCGCCTTCACCGAGGCTTTTTACAATGCTGCTTACAGTATCAAGGCTTCCCAAAGTGCCTTCTTTTGAAGCTTTGTTATAAATATCACTGTATAATGAGCTTATTTCGGCTGTTTCGTTTTCCTCTGTTTCCTTGGTGTTTTCGGAATTTGTTCCTTCCCGTTCTATAAATTTTGAACAGCCCGTTAAAATAAGCATAAGCACAGCAAATAACACAATAATATAGTTAAATCGCAAAATTTTATATAATGATGAATGCTTCCCTGAAA
>JAJBVU010000141.1 GCA_020859645.1 Eubacterium sp.
TATTTATTTTGCTATAATTGTTTTATAATCATCATCAAAAAAATATAAACGGAGGTAAAACCCAAATATGAAAAAAATAATCGTGTCAATAGCTCTCATTTGCGCCCTGCTCATTCCACAAGTGTCTGTTTTGGCAGCAAGAACCGACTGCTCCGTCAGTCTCTCAGGCGCATATTACAAAATGTCGAACGGCAAAACCCAGGGGGAATATCCTGAGCTTATTTTAACAACCTCGGGCAATTCCTTAAACAATATGGCTTTTCATTTGGTTTTGGACGGAGCCCAGTGGGATTATACCAAAATGAAAAACATAGACTCTAACATAAGCGTTACCGCTTCGGGCAAAAGCGATATTCAGCTTAAATTTACAAAAGAGTTTTTCAAAGGTCAAAACGAAGGCTCTGCTTCAACATTTTCTATTCCTCTTTATGCAAACAGCTTTGAGGACGGATATATCTATCTTGATGTTACGGAAACTCCCACATATATGAGCGACGCATCATTCCTTTTTGCATGCAACACTGCCGGAACCTTTACGGCAAAGTATGATGAAAAGGCAGACATTTACAGATCCGGCGTTTCAACCCTTTCAGACATAACAATTAACGATACGGCTAACTTTGCGGCTGTTCCCGGTGAAACAACCTTTACTGTTGCGCTGGGCACAAACTCATATTCCTTTGAAACCCTTCCCGAGGTTGAGGGAACAGGCAAATATGAAGGCAAGGTTGAGGTTAAAAGAGACTCTGCCGCTTCCATAACCGTAAGCATTACGGACGAGACGGAAACAGGCACAGGCTCTGTTGTTATAAAGGGGCTTCAGGTTACCGCTACATCAACAAAAATAAAATCCTCTCCCGACATTATCATAACATCAAAGAGAAAGCTCAATATAAAGACCAACGAAGGCGGAACAATTTCACGCTCAGTTGACGCAAGGGAAACCTTCTCAGCCGGCAGCTTTATAGAAGCCGCAGCAGCAGCCGATATAACCTCCTCTATCACTGCAGAAGATGAGGAAAAGGAAGCCGCAGATACAGCTGCAGATACTGCTGCAGATACAGCTGCTGACTACAGCGACAGCACTGTTCTGACCTTTACGGTGGGAGACGATGCCTATGTGCTTAACGGCGAAAGAGTGGAAATTTCCTCTCCCTGTATAGTTTCGGAGGGCAGAACAATGCTTCCCGTAAGAGCCCTTGCGGAAGCCATAAGCGCCGACAATATTTACTATGACGCAGAAACAAAAACAGTCCTTATAGTTAAGTTTGCCACAAATGTTTCAATCGAACAGAACGGCGACTATATGTATGTAAACGGCGGGCAAATTGAGGTCAGCTCACCTGCAATCAACTCAAACGGCAGTTTGTATCTGCCCGTAAGAGACATCTGCGAGGCTTTCGGCTTAGATAATATAGCCTATGACGCAGAAACAAAAACGGTAACCATTATATTCTAAAACATTTCTAAAACATAACTTTTCAAGCGGACATTTCTGTCCGCTCTTTTATGCTCTTCTTTTGTACAAATTTTTGTTGCTTTTGAACTGATTGGGTGGTATTATATTAATAAAGAAGTAAAGTTTTAAGGAGGATAAAATGAAGGATAAAAAACCCAAAGAAAAGACTAAAAAGGCTAAAACTAAAGATCCTTTTAAAAAATCGAGAATGAAATATTATGCACGCTTAAGCGCAAGTCTGGCGGCAGTTCTTGTAATTATTGCCGCAGGAATGTTTTTATATCTGCGTCACGAGTCTGAGAGCTACAAAAGCGAGTATACGGAAGAGCTTATAGCCTCTATGGAAAGCTCTAAGGATTTGTGTATTGAGGTTTTGGAGGGTATGGACGCAGAGCCCGAAACCATTGCCAACATCAATACGCAGTATGAAAACGCTATGCTTGAGGATGATGTTCTTCAGCAGTATTATCTTGTAGACGGAATACTCGATTATTCTCTGACAAGCCTTTATTCCCTTATAAACTCAAAGCATCAGCAGGTATCTTTAAAGGGCGGTCAGTGGATAAACTATGACGATGAAATCGAAAAAATCATTGAAGCACAGGCAGCTATGAAAACCATTAAGGAACAGCTTTCGAATATAGATTTAACAGAATACTATTAAAAACAAGAGGAGATATATAATTATGATCAGAACAAGATTTGCACCAAGCCCCACAGGCTATATGCACATAGGCAATCTGCGGACGGCTCTTTATGAATATTTTATAGCCAAACACTCCGGCGGCAGCTTTATTTTAAGAATTGAGGACACCGATCAGGAGAGATATGTTGACGGAGCCGTTGACATAATTTATAACACACTTAAAGCCGCAGGCATTCACCATGACGAAGGTCCCGACATAGGCGGCGACTACGGTCCCTATATTCAGTCGGAACGTAAGAATGACTATATGAAATATGCCCTTGAGCTTGTGGAAAAAGGCGAGGCTTATTACTGCTTCTGTACCAAGGAACGTCTCGAAAGTCTACGTGCCGAAGGGGAAACAGGTGTAAAATATGACCGCCACTGTCTGTCTCTTTCAAAAGAGGAAATCGAGAAGAACCTGAAGGACGGCGTTCCCTTTGTTATTCGTCAGAAAATCAAGGAAGGAACAACCACATTCCACGATGAGGTTTACGGCGATGTAACCGTTCCCAACTGCGATATGGAGGATCAGATTTTGATTAAGTCTGACGGTCTGCCCACCTATAACTTTGCCAATGTTATAGACGACCACCTTATGAATATTACCCACGTAATCAGAGGAAACGAGTATCTTTCTTCAACTCCAAAATATAACCTGCTTTACGAGGCTTTCGGGTGGGAAATCCCCACGTATATTCACGTTGCCCCCGTTATGAAGGACGCTCACAGCAAGCTTTCAAAGAGAAACGGCGACGCTTCATTTCAGGATCTTGTGGCTAAGGGCTATCTTCCTGCGGCAATCGTAAACTATATTACGCTTTTGGGCTGGGCTCCCTCCGAAAACCGAGAAATTTTCTCAATAGACGAGCTTATAGATATTTTCGATGTAAAGGGAATTTCGAAGTCTCCGGCTATTTTCGACCCTGACAAGCTTAAATGGATGAACGGCGAATATATAAAGGCTATGCCCTTTGACGAATATTATGAAATGGCTGAGCCCGTTATAAAAGAAGCTGTTAAAACCGAAGGCATTGACCTTAAATTTGTGGCTCAAATCGTAAAAACAAGAATTTCAACGGTTTATGATATTCCTTCGCTTATTGACTTTATTGACGCTCTGCCCCCTTATGAAAAGTCACTTTATACTCATAAAAAGATGAAAACAAATGAAGAAAATTCAATTGACTTCTTAAAGCTTATTTACGGCGTTTTGGAAAATACTACTCAGTGGGACAATGATTCTCTCTATGCCTTAATGACCGAAACCGCTAAGGCTAACGGACTTAAAAACGGTCAAATTCTCTGGCCCGTTCGTACAGCTCTTTCCGGCAAGCCTGCCACACCCTGCGGCGCAACGGAGCTTTGCGTTCTTTTGGGTAAGGAAGAATCTCTGAGACGTATTCAAAAGGGCATTGAACTGCTTGAAAGCTGACAACTGCTCATAAAATAGGCTCCCCTTGAGGGGAGCTGCTGAACGCAGTGAAGCTGAGAGGTGACAAGGTTCTGCTTTTAAGGAGAAATCAGACTATGAAAAAAAATTATATTTTTGTTGTTGTTCTTTTCCTTATATTAATAAGTGTTTTATGTAAATGCGGAAAACCGAAAATTTATACGATGGCTATGTAGGGAAGGATACTATCGAAGTTTACGGTGACGGAACATACCAAACAGCACACCAAGTAAAAGACGGAAATGACGTCAGTATATTATACAACTGTAAATATAATTCTTGTCTTGCTGATGAAATTTTAAACATTAAAGAAACCGAAAACTTTTTATACGTTTACGGAGTTCTTATAAATCATAAGGTATATACAGTTATAAATTTAACTGACAATTCCGCAAAATATTTTGCTGTCATAGAAGAAGGGGAAGTGTTGGGTCTGTCTGCTCCCGAAATGATTAACAGTGATGATTTCATATTGCTGTCTAACTATGATGATTTTACAAAGGATGAGCAGCTGATATTTGAAGGTTTAATTAACGACATTAATTAAACAACGAGATAAAATTTTTTCAGAAAGCTGACAGCTTAATGCTTTTATTAGAATGATCTCTTATTAGCAGCTTCTTGGCTTTTCCTGTTTTAGGCATTTCATTTGTTTGCTTTTTCTTTAAGCTGAAAATAACCCCTGCCGAGTTCAATCGACAGGGGTTTTCTTATTGTGTGGCAGGAAAAATAAAACCACCTGCTATGCAGGTGGACCCCAGCAG
>JAJBVU010000264.1 GCA_020859645.1 Eubacterium sp.
GCTGTGTTTATTTTAATGCAATTTTGTTTAAATGTCAATACAATACCTGAAAAAACATCGAATAAAATCACTTTGTGATCAAGATTTATTGTTAAAACTTAAGCTTTTTTTTGCATTTTAACAGCTTTTTTAAAGCAGGCTTTTAATATCCTCTTTTTTTATTGCCCCCACAGCCAAAAGCAGAAGAAAATATGCGCCCATAAGAAAAAGACAGAGAACCAACGCCGCCGCCTTCGGGTGAACGTCTCCCAATCTGTAAGAAAGACTGTCCGTCATAAGTGCGGAAAGCAAAGCGCAGAGCATAGGCTTTAAAACAAGGCTAAACAAATCAGGCGAAAAAGGCGCTTTTTTAATAAGGCGTAAAATATTTAAGCCGCAGGTTATAATCATAGAAAAAAGACTGCCCAAAATACAGCCGCCTATACCCAGTTCGGGTATGGCAAACCACACAAAGCCGAGACACACCGCCGACCCCGCAAGACCGTTTATAAAAATAGGCGTCTGCTCCCCCATTCCGTTTAAAATTCCCGTTGTCATTACATTAAGATACATAAAGGGGCATAAAAACCCCAGCATAAACAAAAGACTCGAAATCGAACCCTCTCCGTAAACCAGAACGCTTATCTGTAACGGCAGAGCAGTAAAAAGCGCCGCCGCACCGAAGCCCGTAACAGAGGAAAACAAAATCGACTTTTCTATGGTTCGGCGCACAGACCTCATCTGCCGTTTAGCAAAGCTTTCCGAAATTGCCGGAACTATTGTAATGGAAACAGCAGTCAAAAAGGATGACGGAAACATAAGCAGGGGCATAGCCATTCCGCTTAATCTGCCGAACTCACTGACAGCGGCGGTTTTAGACAAGCCGAAAGCTATAAGCCTTGATGGAATAAGCACATTTTGAAGAGCGGAAAGCAACGACGAGGTCAGGCGGTTAAGAGTCAGGGGAATAACGGAAACCAAAATCAGCTTCAGAGCCGAAGAAGCCCTAAGACTGTTTCTGTGCTTAAAGCCCTTTAAGCCTGTCAGAAAGCTGATTGCTATGTAAATACAAGAGACGATTTCCCCTACCGCCATACCCGTAACAGCGGCGGCGCAGGCATATTCTATCCCCTTGGGAATAAGCAAGCCCCCAATCAAAAAAATTATTGTCATTCGGCTGACCTGCTCCACAACCTGACTTGCCGCCGGAGGAAATGAGTTCTGCATACCGAAAAACCACCCTCTAATGCATGAACCCAAAGCCATAAAGGGAAAGCAGAAGCACAAAAGCCTCAGAGAAAGAGCTGTTCTTACATCTCCCAAAAGCCTTTCCGCAATAAAATATGAGTTTTTGAAAACTATCAGAGAAAGAACTGCGGCGGTGACCCCCGAAAGTACACAGGAAATTTTAAGAATAACCGAAGAGCTTCTTCCGCAGGCTGTCTCCGAGGCTGAAAGCTTTGAAATAACCATCGAAAACCCTGAGGAGGAAATGCTCCACACAAGCATATAAACAGGAGTTATAAGCTGATAAAGTCCCATTCCCTCAGCTCCTATAAGGTCAGCCATGCAAACACGGTAAACGAAGCCCAAAATTCTGGTTATTATGTTGGCAAGGGTCAAAATAAATGCGCCCTTAATTATTTTTGACTTTTCCATATAAAAACCCCTTGGGGGTGTTAATAAAGCTTATGCCCTTTTCTTAATGTAAATACCCTTATTTTTCTATGCACACTTGACGTAAACCTTTAAATTGTTTATAATCTATATATGTTCAGGGGAGGTTTTTATGCAAAAGCTAAGCAAGGAATTTTATTTAAAGGACACTCTCACAGCCGCAAAGGAGCTTTTGGGAAAAAGGCTCGTCTGCGGAAATGCGGAGATTATAATAACCGAAACAGAAGCCTATATAGGGGCTGTTGACAAAGCGTGCCACGCCTACGGCGGCAAGAGAACAAAGCGAACTGAAACACTGTTTTGCGAGGGCGGCGTTTTCTATGTCTATTTGATTTACGGAATGTATTACTGCCTTAACGTAATCACCGAAAAAGCAGACTGCCCCTGCGGCGTTTTAATAAGAGGGGGAAAGCCTTCCGGCGACAATGACGTTTTAAGCCTTAACAGGTTCGGTGAGAAATATGAAAGCCTTACCCCCTACAGAAAAAAGCACCTTCTCGACGGACCGGGAAAGGTCTGTATGGCGCTTAAAATAGACAAAAGCTTTAACGGAATAAGCTGTCTTTCGGACGAAATTTATATTGCCGAGGGAGAACAGATAAAAAAAGAAGATATAAAAGCCGCAAAGCGCATAGGCATTGACTACGCAGAGGAAGCGGCGGATTTTTTATGGAGATACTATTATGATTAAGAAAATAGGAATTATGGGCGGCTCATTCGACCCCGTTCATACAGGTCATCTTTTAATAGCCGAAAGGGTCAGCGAAAGTCTGGGGCTTGACAGGGTTTTGTTTATACCTGCCGCAAGACAGCCCTTTAAGGACGGGGGAGCCTTTGCGGAGTTTAGCCACAGGCTTGCTATGGTTCGTTTGGCGATTTCAGACAATGAGTTTTTCGAAGCCTCCGACATAGAGGGACAAAGAGAGGGCAAAAGCTATTCAATCGACACTGTTAAGGAGCTTTTGAAGATATACCCCGAAGGAACAGAATTTTATTTTATCGTAGGGGCCGACTCCCTTGCGGAGCTTGACAAGTGGAAAAAGGCAGACAAGCTTTTTAAGCTTTGCTCCTTTGCGGCTGTTGGCAGACCGGGCTTTAAGGAGAAAAAGGTTGTTGAAAGAATAAAATTTCTTGAGGATAATTTCGGAGCGGACATAAAATACATTCAAAGTCCCAGACTCAACATTTCCTCAACGTACATAAGAGAAAAAAACAAATCGGGCAGATACTTCAAATATATGACTCCCTACTGTGTTGTAAATTATATAGAAGAAAAAGGTCTTTACGGCTGCAAAAAGGAGCCTTTCCCCGAAGGAAAAGCCATTAAAAGACGTCTCAGAACAGAGCTTAAGGAAAGCCGCTATATTCACACTCTGGGCGTTGCGGAAACAAGTGCGGAGCTTGCCAAAATATTCGGCGAGGACGAGAAAAAGGCTTATATTGCAGGGTTACTTCACGACTGCGCCAAAAATTTCGACAGGGAAAAAACCTTTGCCCTTTGTGAAAAATACGGCATTGAGCTTGACGATGTTTTGAAAAGCCAGCCGGATTTAATTCACCCCTTTTTAGGCTCAGCCGTTGCAAAATACGAATACGGAATTGAGGATAAGGACATTTTAAATGCCATAAAATATCACACTACCGGAAGAGCAAATATGAGTAATCTCGAAATAATTGTTTATTTGGCGGATATGATTGAGCCTAACAGAACCCCCTATGAAGGGCTTGACAAAATCAGGAAATTGGCTTATTATGATTTAAAATCGGCAGTCGCCGAAGCGTTAAATCAGACAATTTATTTTAACAGAGGAAAAAAGGACAGGGCTATTCACCCTTTGTCTTTGGAAGCATATGAATATTATAAGAAAACAAAACAGGAGGAACAAATTTGAGTAAGGAAAAGATTTTCGAAGGTGTAAAGGCAGCCGCAGCGGCTCTTGACGACAAGCTTGCTAAGGATATTGTGGTTTTGAATATAGGCGAACTGACCCCAATTGCCGATTATTTCATAATTGCAAGTGCTAAGAACCCCAATCAGATGAAGGCTATGGCAGACAGTGTCGAAGAGGCTATGTATAAAGCCGGAATTGCCAAAATAGGCACAGAGGGCTCAGGCAACAAAAACTGGATTTTATTGGACTTTAACGATATTGTGGTTCATATTTTCGACGAGGAAAGCAGAGATTTTTACAATCTTGAGAGAATTTGGGCAGACGCCGAGAGAGTAGAGCTTTAAAATGATAAAGCTTTGCATCAAAGGTCCGCAGATAAAAACCTTTATGAATGAATTTTTGAAAGGAACCGCCTTTGACTTCTACGGGGTGAAGCATATGGAGGTTTTTTCTGCTGCAAAATTTGAAACAGACGGAAAAATTAACCCCGACTTTCTGCCCGAAAAGCAGGAAAGAGACTATTGCCTTTGGTCGGAGCTTAAGCCCTATGCCTTTGCCCTTATTAAGGGTAAAATTAAGCCTAAGGTTTTCAGAACGGTTTTGGCTCTGCCTGAGGATAAGCTCGGTTTAATTCACGAAAACGCCGCTTCTCTTCACCTGACAATAAGCTTTGAAAATGACTGTGTTACATTCCTAACAGGCGGCTCCCAAAAAAAATTCACATTGGATAAAGAGGTTGACAGAGCCTGGGACGGCTATATTAAAAAGCTTTTGTTAAAGCTGGGCTATGAC
>JAJBVU010000028.1 GCA_020859645.1 Eubacterium sp.
GTCCTACTCTTGTAAACAAATAAGTAAGCTCTTTATTATCATTTGTTTCCGCAACTATTCTGTTTACTTTGGGAACAAATACATTTGATATTGAATTGGAAAACTGCTGATACATAATATTTATTTGTCCGCCGACGCCGTATACAGCAACAGCTGCCGTACCGGAAAGACGGCCGAGAAGAAATTTGTCTACGCTCCAATTTATCTGATCTATAATCTGATTTAGGAAAATGAAAAAGGTAAATACCCACATTTCCTTAAGCAGAGAAAATCTGAGACCTTTAAAGGAAAACTTAATACAAATCTTTTTAAAGCAAAAAAAGATATTGGATAAAAAGACAGCAAAGGTTAAAAACGTAGTTACAGATACCATTCCTATTGAACCGCAGCCCATAATAAGAAGCGGCAATGTGAGGAAGGGATTAAGCAAATTTTGCAGCAAAATTAAAATTTTCTGGAAGAAAAACTGCTCATGGGCTGTTACCGAACAGTTAAAAACGCTGTTGGGAAAAGTAACCGCTAAATTGATAATCATAAGAGCCATAAGCACCTTAGCCGTTTCATATTCACCGTCGGTAAGCCCCGCACCGAAAATAGCTCGTATATTACCTATCATAACAACGCCGCAAAGTATGCAGACTGCGGAAATCGAACAGAATATAATCATAAACATTCCGTTCAGTCTTGCTATTCCTCCCTCATCATTCTCAGCCTTATATCTGGAATAAAAACGCATATAAGAGCTTCCGAAGCCCAAGCTCAGAAGGCTGAGATATGAAACCACAGAGTAGACCAGCTGGTATAATCCGTATTCGCTCTGACCGAGAAGCCTGAGCATAATAGGAGTATATATTAAACTTGTAAGTATTTTTATAATTTCAGCAGCATATGATAAAATAACGCCTATTTTTTTCTGATTATTCATTTCAATTGTTCAATCCTTAATAATTCTTTTAAATACAATATTTATTAACTTATAAGCTAAAATTCAAAATACTGAGCAGATATCTTAAAGACTCTTCCCTTAAGCCTTCAATTTTACTGCTGTAGGATATTCCGTCATTTTTTAACCAGGAACAGGTGTCATCTTTAATATTATTCCAAAAACGGTTTTTAATATCAAAGTAATAGTCTAAGGTTTCAAATCTGCTGCTCATGCCGGAGCCTTTAGACCTTCTGTCAAAAACAATGAACGGCTTTGAAAATATCATTGAGAAAACGGTTACGTGATAAGAGTCGGTTAAAACAAGCTTTGCCTCTTTCACGCACTGCAAAAACTCATCAGGTGAAAAAGAATAAATATCCTTAAGTGTCAAAACCGGCAATTTTGTTTTCTCCTGTATGTACTTAATTTCATTTTCATATTCCTCACCGAGAAATAAAGTCAGCACATACGGCGAATTTGAAACAGAAGAAGCTGTTTTTTTACAAACAGCGTTCCATTCTTCGGCAGTTAAAAGCAATGTGGGATCCAACACCAATTTTGCATCTCTTCCCGTTAAAGCTTTAATTATATTAGCTCCCCTAAGCTCTCTTATACTTAAAGCCGGAATGGCTTTAAGCCATGATGCAAAGCTTTTACAGCTGCTCTCGGGTATTATATCAACCGAAAAGCTCGGCGCATATGACGCACGCTTATGCTTGTCGGCAAACTCCATAAAAAAATTTGAATTAACAAACGGAGAATTCGGATTCCAAATTTGATCGCTTCCTGCAATAAACAAATCAAAATAATTGTTCAATTCAACGCTGTATTCGGAATTTTCCTCAATTTCCTTTTCATAAAATGAGATATACCGGTTGTTAAATCTTTCAAATGAATTTATTCTTGCCTGCTCCGCAAGCTTTTTCTTTCTGTTAACCATTCCGTTTACAGCTTCTTTAATCATATGCTTTTTACTGTAAATATGCTTTTGCTTTATAGTAAAAACCTCGTGACCTTCTCTGCGTATTGCCTCCTGCAATGCATAATTTTGAAGTCTTTGTCCGTAATTTGTACCGTCAGTAAATGTCAGCAGTCCTATTTTCATATCAATCACCCTAAAACAGCCAGCTCTCATAAGGAACAAGTCCCTGCGGCTCTAAACCTCTATACATAAATATAAACAAATAAGCAATTAATAAAACATAAATGCTCCGGCGTATAACCCTGTTTTTTTCCTGACTGATTATATTCCCCAAGCCTGCAAAGGAGACAGTCATAAAAAAATATGACAGTCTGTAAAATTCTCCTATTATAGTAGAAGCGCCCATAAATAAGGTCCCTATACAGAGCATATTAACAGTTATATAGTTTAAATCATTTAAAACACCGGCGTTTTTTATACTTAAGGCTTTTTTCTTGACACTGCCTTTTTTCATACCTAAAGCTTTTTTCTTAACACTGCCTTTTTTCAAGCCTAAAGTCTTATTCTTATCACTGCCGTTTTTCACGTCTGAAACTTCATTCTTATTACTGCCGTTTTTCACTCTTAACGGCTTGTTCTTACCGTTTTTTACACTCAGAACCTTATTTTGATTTATTTCTGTCAATACAAATGCAGCAGCAAACATAATTCCGCATATAATAGGAAACGTCAGACTGTCAAAACCGCTGTTTCTGGTTTTATATGAAAAATAATAGTTTGAAGAATCCATCAGCTCGAATATCATATTCATTAAATCAGACGCCAAATATAAAATTACATAAAAGCCTGCGGCTATTCCTGCAATTTGCTTCCACGAGGGCTTTATTCTTGCCAAGGGATAAGCAATTAGGAAAACAGCAGCCGTAGTATGGAACATAACTGCTATAAGTGTAAAAATAAGGAATTTTCTTAAATTTTTTTCCATGATGCCGTCAAACGCAAGAACTAAAAAACCCATAGCTATGGAGTGTCTTATAAGAAAAAAGTTTGACGAATAAATACGCAGCCCCATTATTAAAAAAAAGCTGAAAGCACAGACATATATATTTAAGGAATATTTTTTTATGTTATGCTTCATTGCTGCTAAATAAGGTATAGAGCATATAAATAACCATATATATTTGTTATCGCATATTAAAGTAAACAGTTTTGTTGCAATTTGAAAAAAGTTGCCACGCACTATAGGATATGTTTCAAAAACCTGCAAAAAGCTCAATGTCATAATCTTTTGAAAGCTGGGAAAATAAACGTTTTTAACATCATATAAACCGAGATTTTCTGTTCGAAATCCTTGTACGCAAATCAAAAGGAGCATTGCTGCAGTGCAGTATATATCCTTTCCTTTTTTTATATTTCTGAAAAATAGCGGCATAAAAAGTATAAATATGACCTCAAAAATATAAATTGACATCTAAATCTCCTCACTGTTTGCATACTGTTTTATAATATTCAATAAACCTTCTGCTGTTATTTTCTATTGAAAAGCTTTCTTCAGCATATATTCTTGCTTTTTCCGATACAGAAGCCGCTTTATCTTTATTTTCCGAAATCCATATCAGCTTATTGCAAATATCCTCAGGATCATCTTTATTAAACAGCACTCCGTATTTTCCGTTTTGAATAAGCTCGGGGTTAGCCCCTGTATCCGATACAGCCGCAAGCAGCCCTGCAAGCATATATTCAACAGTAACCCGTCCAAACGCCTCACTGTTTGAACAGTTCATACCTACATCATATTCCGAAAGCTTTCTGTATAAATCATCTGTATATCCCTTAAAAAAAATCACATCACCGAGACCGTATTGACTGATCTTTTCTTTAAGAAAATCAACATATTCCTTTTTTCCGCTTCCCCATATATCAACACAAAATAATTTTCTTTTTTCAACAGGCATTATATTGAAAGCCTCTATCATTCTTTCCTGCCCTTTAAATTCATTAACTGAACCGCAAAATGCAATTTTAATTTTTTTGCCTTCAAAGCAGGCTTCTTTTTTAAGAAAGCCGCCGGTTTTTACGCCGTCATAAATTCGTGTAATTTTATCCGGCGAAATTCCTTTTTTTACCCATGTATTTTTTATTACGTCAGATATGGCTATAAACCTTCCGCCGTCGGAATTAATCTTCTTATAACATTTCGGACTGAAGGGAATAAAGTTCATATCCTCTTTTCCGAATTCTCTGAGATGCCAAATATGGTTAATACCGTGCTTTTTTGCTAATTTTGCTCCTATGTTAACGGTTACTGTGTTTGTGTGTATAATATCAAAGCTGTCAATATCTATTATTTTTTCTATTTTTTTTAATGAAAAAGGATTTATAAAGCAATAACGTAAAAAATATGATAAATACTTTATAATAAATTTAATTCAAGAATCATGCTTAGAATACATATATCCCGCATATTTAACAGAATAATTTTTTATTCGTA
>JAJBVU010000230.1 GCA_020859645.1 Eubacterium sp.
ATTTTTATTATACACCGATTTGGGTCAAAAGTCAAGAATTTGAGAAAGGTTTTACAATTTTTTTATAAAAAAAGACGCAGCTGAACTGCTGCAAAAAAATATCGTCTATTGAAAAAAATATTGATATTTAAGCGAAATTTTGAGATAATTGTTTGTATAAAATGGCGATGAATATACGATTATGAATTAAGAGGAGGTCGGGTTATTTGGTTAAATTTAAAGGTATAAAGCTTAGATGGGTATTAGTGCTGATTGTGGTTGTCGGCGTGGGGTATTGTCTGTTTCCGGTTAAGTTTGCGGTTTCGGAAAAGAACATAGACACGTCACGGCGATATATAATTGCGAGGCGGTCACAGGGTACATATTTGGACTTCACTGTTTTGGAGGACAGCGGAAGCAGCGAAACAGACTGCATTTATGTCAGCGGAGATTGGGATAAAATCAAAGAGGTTTCCACAGGCTATCCTTCGTATTTTTTGAACAAATATGTTATTTACACCGAAGATGACAACATTGTTAAGGAAGGCATAACAGATACACTGTATTTGGAAAACTATGATATTGATGTTCTATATCCCATAAAAAGAGAGGACTTTAACTTCATTCTGCCTAATTGGTGGATATGCAGGTTTGAAACATGGGATATTTTTAAGTAAAGCTGATCAAAAAGTGCATTTTTCGGTGTTTTCAGTGCATTTTTTAAATATCGGCGTTTTTTTCAATCAAATATGTTATAATAAAAGAGGATGTAAGAGGAGATACAATGAAAAAATCATTTTTGAAGAGGATAATATTATCCCTATGTATAATTATCGTTTTATATGCTTTGGCGGAGATAATTATATATAAGCCGGTTAAGCTTTGCACCTTCGGCTTTTTGCTTAATAAATCAAGGCAGTACATAATCTGCGAATATGTAGAGGTTACGGGGTTTTATTGGAGAATAACCGAAAGCAGTGACGGCACAAATATCGGCAAATACGTCAGGCTTGAAGGTTCGGACTTCGATGATGACGGAATTAATGTTTTAAGTGATAATGTATACTACGGGCATAACAAATTTGTGTATTACGGCAGTTTTAAAGAAAACAGCTTTGATGAACTGTTTGGGGAAGAGGATTATGCAACCTTTTACGCAGAGGACCGGGACATTTTGGCACCCATAATCAGATTTGACTGCTTTCCCAATGTTTTCAAGCCATTGTTTTATTTGTATGACGATGACTTTGTCGAATGACGGGAGTGTGAAATTATGAATAAAAAGAGAATTGCTTTTTTGATTTTGGGCTTTATACTTAAAACAATGACTGCGGCAGGAATTTGCTTTTCGCTGTATTGGGCGGTTTATACAAACTATATAATTATTTGTTATTTGCTGCCTACGGCTTCCTTTTCGGAATTGTTAACAGGTGATTATATGCGAAGAATAGCAGCTGTGATTGTTGCCAACATAGGGGTAACCGTTTTTACACTGCTTGAAATTTTAATATGCCGCAGGTGCAGATTTATGGGCAGTATTATTACAGGGCTGATAAGCTTTGCCTCGCTTTTTTATTATGTAATGCTTGGCTATACATGTGTAATATTTATCAGAGAGGGTTATGAGCCAAGCATTGCGGATTATATAGGCTTTTATCTTATGAATGTAGGCAAAACAATTGCGTTGGGTGCCGCATTGACGCAAATTGTATTAACAGGCTTAAACTTTAATGCCTTTAAAGAACGGGCTGAAAAGCTTGGAATAATATGAAAATATGGGGAGAAAAAATATGAATATAAAAAGACCGATGATTTTGACCTTGGGGTTTATGCTTAAAACAATGCTTGTTTTGGGGATTTGTCTTTCAATATTTTTTGCTGTTTTGATGCACTTTATAATTATCTGCGATTTGGAGCCTATAGCTTCCATTTCGGAGTTAACAGGGGATCATAAATTCGGAATAGCGGCTATGCTTATTTCCTACATAGGTGTCATTGCTTTCACGTCTCTTGAAATTCTTCTGTGCCGTTGGTGCAAATTTATGGGCAGTATTTTTGCGTTTCTGTTCAGCTTGACCTCGATTTTTTACTGCGTAATGCTGATTTTCGGAAGTGCCGTCAGAATTAAAAAGGCGCCGGATATTACGGATTATATAAGTATTTGTCTTATGATTTTAGGCGTTTTGATTGCGCTGTTTGTTTTGTTTTGGCAAATTGCATTAACCCGTCGGAACATTAATAAATTCAAAGAAAGGATCGTAAATGCTGCTATGACTGTATTTGATAATGAGGCAAGACATATGTTGAGATTGGTATATTTAATTTTATGCTTTTTTATTTTGGGTATTACTTACAGTCAAGGCGGTCAGAATAACTGCGCCCTTGAAGATGTTGAAATATTAAATGTTTTCAGTGACGGTGAAAAAACCTATTTTACTGCGAATGATTCACTGACCGAATACAGCTGCGGACTTTTCAGCTATAACGGAAGGCAATTTAAATGGGTTGTATTGCCAAGAGAAAACTATTGTTTTACTTATGACGATGAATATATTTATTATTTTCGGAAAATTATCGGCGGTGACATAATAAGGCAGGATAAAAATACAGAAAATTATACTGTACTGTATAAAGAAACAAAGTACACAAATTCTCTTTATGTGGGCGATAAAATAATTTATTCCGAAAGTAAAGCCGATACTGAAGGCTATGAGGATATGATAAGCGAATACTCGATTTATTGTATGGAAAAGGACGGAAGCGGCAGAAAACAGCTTTTGGAGTTGGAGCTTTCGACGAATGTTCCTTCAAAAGATATAGCTGATTTTATGGTCAGCGGCGGTTATGTCTATTATCTTTATCCCGGATTGGGGTATTTATACAGAATTAATATTGAAAGCGGAAGCAATGAATTTGTTACCGCCGAAACACAATTGTTATATAAAAAGGATTATTTTGGAGTTTATATGTACGGCAATAAAATATATTACTGCTCAGCCGCTTATAACGATTCCGGCGAATTTCTCGGAACATATAATCTTTACGGACTGGACTTGAATACAGGCGAAAAGGAGCTTGCTGCCGAGAACGTGACAAGCTTTAAAATTATCGGCGATTTGTTTATTTACAATGGTAAAATCCATAATGAAAAAGGGGAGGTTATAGCCGAAAATATAAATACGTCCTCAGTATGCGGAAATGATGACAGCTTTATTTACTACACAGGCTATGATAATGCTCAAAGTAAAAAATATTTATACAAATATAACATTGAAAGCGGCAAAGTCACAAACATTTCAAAGGCTTTTAATTCAGCTTATGAAAAAGCACACAGAAGAAAAATAGGAATTGGTAAGGATACAGTTTATGCATGGAATGACGGTGTTTTTCAGATAGGTCATTATTCGGACGGAAATCATTTGGACTATCATTACGATAATTTTACTTTGACGGACTCGGTGTTGGAAAATGTCATAACATATAAAGCCAAAGACGACAAGCTTTTTGTTATAACGGAAGAGGGGTATGCTGTTATAGACAAAACAAACACCGCAAGGGTTTTGGTTACTGTTCCGGAAGATGAATTTACAAACGGTTATTCCGTAAATGATGAGGGCGAAAAAATAACCTACACAAGATTTATAGATGATCCCCAAATTGTTTATTTGGAAAGCTTTGACGGCTTTGAAGCCGAGGAGCAAAAACAGTTTGAGAAAATGGAAAAATAAGGGAAGGCATCTGCTTTAATGAGGACAGGGGAGAGGTTATATGAACGAAAACAGAGAATATTATTTGTTGAAAAAGGCACTGACGAGGAAATATGTTAAATGGGGCTTTAAGCTTGTTTTCAGCTTGGCTTTATGCGGGGTTATTGTACTGCTATATTTGACATACTTCTTATACGGCTCGGATATCTTGCGGGACAGAAACGACATAGCAATATATCTTATAAATGACTTATATTATATGGATTTTGTTTTTTATTCGGCACATATATTTTTACTTGCCCAGCTTATAATTTTCAAAAGGCTGAGACTTAAGGGCAGCGTTTTAGTTTTTATAATATCGCTTTTAATGCTGTTGGTTTGGTTTTATGAATTATATTGGGTCTGTTTCGTGTATAATGCAGAGGACGGGCTTGTTAAATATATAATACACTTCAAAAGTGTTTGCGGAATATGGGTGTCGCTTGTAAGCATAATTACGCAAATTGCTTTATGTTTACAAAGGGAAAATAATACATCTGACTTATAATAATATGCCGGTTTCTGTAAAAAAGCTGTTGAAAAATATGCAGAAATATGATATTATAACCTCAGTA
>JAJBVU010000003.1 GCA_020859645.1 Eubacterium sp.
ATAAAGCTGCGGATATAGCCGAAAGAGGGCTTAAGCGAAGCTTTTTTTCTTTATTTTAAGAGGTTATTTTGTTTCGCAGATTCCGAGATTTCCCAAGCCGTTTCCGCAGCAGCAGATAAGGACGAAGAAAAGGAGAATAATCAGGGAGTTGTCGCCGCCGCAGCCGCCGAAAATTCCGTTTGAGCCGCAGCCGCCGCAGCAGAAAAGAATAATTAAAATCCAAATCCAGTTGTTTCCGAAATTCATATTTTAAAACCTCCTAAAATAAAATCTACAGTCTAATATATGAAGGCGGAATTTAAAAATATTACTGTTTTTGAAAATTGATGAAGCCTTAGGGCGAATTACGGTACAAGCTGTAATAAGGTTATACCGGGGTAACAAATGTTATTCTTGACCAACAAGGGTTAAGGTGCATATAATTAGTAAAGATTATTTATTTTCGGACGGTGATTTTTATGGAGGGAAAGCTTCAATTTGAAAATGAACGGCTTGCTATGAGGGTTTCCGGGGTAAGCGTAGGGGTTAACGCAGGGCTTTTTGTTATGAAGCTCTTTGCGGGAATTTTCGGGCATTCATCGGCTATGGTTTCCGATGCTGTTCATTCACTTTCAGACGTTTTAAGCACCTTTGCCGTAATCGTAGGCATAAAGCTGGGGGCAAAACAGGCTGACGGCGACCACTGCTACGGTCACGAGAGGCTTGAAAGCATAACAGCGCTTTTTTTGGCATGGTTTTTGGCTGTTGTTGGTTTCGGAATAGGCGCCGAAGGCATAGCGAGAATTATTAATTTTGAGACTGATGGCTATGCGGCTCCCTCGGTTTTGGCTTTGGGGGCGGCTGTTGTTTCAATAGCCGTTAAGGAATGGATGTACAGATACGGCAGAAAGGCAGCACTGAAGCTTAACTCAGATGCCCTTATGGCGGACGCATGGCACCACAGGTCAGACGCACTTTCCTCTATCGGCAGCTTAATAGGCATCGGCGGCGCTATGGCCGGCTTCCCCCTGTTAGACCCTATTGCGGCGGTTGTTATTTGCCTTTTCATCTTAAAAGCAGCTTACGGGATTTTTAAGGAAGCTTCAGACAAGCTTGTAGACAGAGCCTGTGACGAAGAAACCGTTGAAAAAATGAAGAATGCAGTTGGAGAAATCCCCGGAGTTATTAATATCGACCTTATTAATACGAGACTTTTCGGCTCAAGGGTTTATGTGGATATTGAAATTTCAGCAGACAAAAATTTGAGTCTCGATAAAGCACACGCAATAGCACAGGCAGTGCATGATAAAATCGAAAAGGATTTTCCCCTTGTTAAGCACTGTATGGTTCACGTAAACCCTAAATAAAAGAAAATTGCGGGATAGTTAAGAAGAATAATCACAAAATTTAAAGATTTATCCTTAAAAATTAAGTTGATATTCAAGCAGCTTTATAGTATAATTAGTATATAAAAGAAACGGCTTTAAAATCTGAGGAATAATGAACTATGAAAGAAACGGTTATCGGCTTAAACCATACGGAAGCAAGAAGGAATATTAAGGACAGTGTTTTCACAAAAATGTTCAGTCAGAAGAAATATCTTTTGCAGCTGTATCAATCACTGCACCCTGAGGACACTGTTTCAACTGAGGACGACCTGAGAACAATAACGCTGGAGCCTATATTTGTAAAAAGCCTTACCAATGACTTGGGCTTTTCCGTCAATGACAGGCTGTTTGTTCTTGTGGAAGCCCAGTCAACAGAGTCGGTAAATATTATTTTTCGCAGCTTTATGTATTTGGCTCACACCTATCAGGAGTATTTTGAAGAAACCAAACAAAACTTATACGGAACAAAACCCGTAAATGCTCCCGAGCCTGAGCTGTATGTTATATATACCCGAAACACAAAGGCAAACAAAGATGTAATAAGCATGTCAGAAGAATTTTTCGGCGGCAAAAAAACAGCTCTTGATGTGAAAATTAATGTAATTACCGATGAAAACAGCAGCGGCATTGTTAATCAATATATTAATTTTACAAAGGTTCTTGATGCACAAATAAGGAAATACGGCTATAAAAAAGAGGCTATAGCCAAAACAATTGAAATTTGTAAAAATGAGGATGTTCTTAAAGAATTTCTGAAGGAACACGAGAAGGAGGTTGTTACCATTATGAGAAGCTTATTTGACCAGGAAAAAGCACTTGAAATTTATTTTTATAATGTAAGAAAAGATGCCGAAGAGGAAGGCAGAGCAGAAGGCGAAGCAAAAGGCAGAGCAGAAGGCAGAGCAGAAGGCAAAGAAGATGTTGTCATAGAGATGATAAAAGAAAATCTTGAACCCTCTTATATCAACAGGCTTACTAAGGTATCCATAGAGAGAATTAACGAACTTAAAACGCTCTTGTCAAACAATATGCAGTTAGCAAACAATTAACATAAAAAGTGCTGTGAGAATTGTATTTTTCACAGCACTTTTTGAACAGCGAATTTTTTTACGTATTTCCGTCAAACGGCATATCTTCTTAGCAGATCAAATAATAACCTTTATAAACAGGGCTGAGAGCTTAACCGGCAAAGATTTGCCCTTAAGACCGGCTTTTGTCAGCGTCTTAACTTTATTATAAACGGTCCTGACGCTGCTTTTGGGATTTGGGCTGTAAAAAAGCTCGTCGAGGTCTGCCCCCAAGTCGTTTTCTTCAAAGATGTTTTTATTAAAGAATACTTTTATTTTTTCGGTATAGCCGTAAAGGGCATTTATATTTCCTCTGTTTATTTTAAAGCGGCGAACAGAAATTATAACAAAACGGCGAAGTATTGTTAAAACCGCCGCTATAGACAAAACCGCCGCTGCAAGGGCTGAAAGTGCTTTTGCGGCTTTTTTGACGTAGGGAAAAGCTGCGGCTTTAATATGCTCGCTTAGGTCGGAGGTTTTTTCTATATTTATGGCATTGATTTCTCCTTCAATGATTTCCGCAGCATTATCAGGCAGAAAATTCACCGGAAGCCACCCGAAGCCGTCAATATAAACCTCGCAAAAAGCAATTGCATCGGTATTATATATGTCGATTTTATATTTGCCGTTTACCCGGCTCGCCGGTTCCTTTTGCTCCGCCGAAACAGCTATGCCTTCTGCATATCGTGCAGGGAAACCCAAATATCTCAAAGCCATTACCCCCAAAGAGGCAAGGCGGTTTGAATCCGCTTCTCCCCCTTCAATAACAGCGGCTATAGGGTCCTGTCCGACCTCTGCGGCTTCGGGAAGAAGCGTAAAGGCTATGGTTTCATTAATTTTTTCCTTAAGATCTGATATAATAAGGGAGTTTAGCTGTTCAGTGTTTATGCCTTCACAAAGCCTTCCCACGCTTTCTTTGAGGTTTTCCGGAACATCGGTATAATTTTCATAAACAAAACTGCTGTAGGTCCTTTCCCTGTTTATAAGGGTTTCCGCTTCTTCGGCTGAAGCTTCCGAATAAAGTGCCTGAGAGACGCTTTCCGGGGTTAGGTCATAGATAGTTAAGTTATTTGAAGAAAGCTCATAAAATGCCCCATCCTCGTCAAAAGAAGCCTTTGTTTCAGTGAAATAGGGAATAAATACCATTCCTTTTACATGCTCTGTTTGTTCAGTGTAGTAGCTTATTTTTGAGCTGTTAAAAAGCAGCGATAACGAGCCTAAATCAGCAAAGGCTATATCACTTGCAATAGTTTCGGGGCTCTTTTCGGGCAAAGATGATTTTTGGCTGTCCGAAAGACCGCTCCAGCCTGCACCTGTGTAGACATCTCCCGTATAGCTTTTAAGACACAGACTGTCGTTATATTCGGAAAGGGTCAGAACGGCTATAAGAGTTTTGTCAATTGTTCCGTTTATAACATAGGTTGAAAAACTGCCGTTTGTAAGGGCGCTTACGGTAAGCTCGGGATAGACTTTTTTAACAACGGAGGTTTGGTCAAAGCTGCTTATGAATTCACTGTTTTCTCTGTAAGTCTTGTAGGCTGTTTCGTTAAAGTTTTCATAAACATATCTTGTTATAAAAACAGAGCATACTCCGAAAAGAGCAAAGGCGGCAAAGCCCATAAAACGGCTGCTTTTTGAAGAAAAGCAGTAAAGCGCCGTGCACAGGCAGATTATTATATATATTATGTAAATATTTACGTCATAGGGCTTTGTCATAACAACAATATAGGCTGTTGTTCCGCCTAAAAAGCCCAAAAGCGGAATAAAGCTTAAACGGAGATTTTGAGCAAAAGCCAATATCAAAATAAAAATGAAAAAAGATACTCTTAAAAATACCGTATAT
>JAJBVU010000248.1 GCA_020859645.1 Eubacterium sp.
CTCTGTAGCCCAAGCGAAGCTGTTTAAAAGCCTTTTCCCCTTGAAGCATTTCAAGAAGAAGCTTACAGGCTTCTTCTCCCGCTGTTTCATAATAAAGCTTTACCGTTGAAAGCGAAGGGGTTACAAGCTCAGACATTTGGGTGTTGCCTGTTCCTATAATTTTAATGTCATCGGGAATCGAAAGCCCGAACTCCTTTATAACTTTCATTGCCCCTATGGCAATACTGTCCGTAGCACAGAAAACACCGTCAATACGGCTGTTGCTTTCCAAAATCTCTCTCATACGGGCTGTTCCCGAAGCAAGGTTAAATGTTCCCTCTTTTATAATAACAGGGTCGGGGGTTATATTATTATCAGTAAGAGCCTTTATATAGCCGTCATAGCGGTCCTGACCTGCGGCTTTGTCCTTTTTTGTTACGCCTATATAGGCTATTTTGCGGCAGCCCTTGTCAATTAAGTGACAGACGGCATAATATGCTCCGTGAAAATCGTCGTTATATACACAGGAAAATTTTTCGGTATACTGTGAAAGAACAACCAAGGGCTTACCTAACTTCTTCATAGCCTTGTAATGAGCCGGTGTAAAAATTGTAGCCGTTAAAATAACTCCGTCAACATTGCCTGTTTGAAAAATGTTGAGATAGTCAACCTCTTTGTCATAGGCATTATCGGTGTTTGCCAAAATAAGGCTGTATTTAGACCCTTCCAAAGCCTTTGTTATCCCGTTTACCATTTTTGACACCGATTCTGAGCTTATTTTAGGCACAATAACCCCTATAATCAAATTCTTTTTCGTTCTGAGACTTTGAGCCGATGACGAAGGAGCATAGCCCGTTTTTAAAACAACCTCTTCTATTTTTTTCTTTTTTTCATCGCTTAAATAGCCGCCGTTAAAATAACGTGAAACAGCCGCCGATGAAACCCCGGCTAAAGCCGCCACCTCTGAAATTTTCATAAATTATGCCTTCTTTCTGCAATCGATTTCATATTATTTATTATACACATATCTGAATTTTTTTCAAGAGCCTTAGCCTTGTTAAAATACCTGAAAATAAGTCTCACAATTTGTTAAAAATCACAAAAAGACCGTTAAGCCTTAAGCATATAGCTTAGGATGCGGTCTTTTTGCGATAGAAAATATATATATTTAAAGGAGAAGCTTTTTTATAGGCTTTACAATGAGCCTTACATATTTAATCGGCTGAACAAACCGCTTTTCTTACAGGCAAAACGAAAGAGGGCGAAACCGAAAGCTCATTTATTCCGTAATCTAAAAATGTTTGAGTAAGGGCTGTATCTGCTCCCAGTTCACCGCAGATACCTGCCCAAATACCTGCCCTGTGGGCATTTTCTATGACAGTTTTTATTGACCTCAAAACTGCAGGATGATGAGGGTTGTTTATGCTGTCAAGCTTTGAATTCTGTCTGTCAATGGCTAAAGTATACTGAGTTAAATCGTTTGTGCCTATGCTGAAAAAGTCCACAAGCTGAGCAAGTTCATAGCTCATTATAACCGAAGCCGGTGTTTCAATCATAATACCCTGTTCTATTTTTTCATTGAATTTAACATTTTCTTCTCTTAACTCTTTTTTTACTTCCTCAACAATTTCTTTAATCTTTAAAACCTCGTCTACAGATATAATCATAGGATACATAACCGCTATGTTTCCGAAGGCACTTGCCCTCAGCAGGGCTCTCAGCTGCGTTTTGAAAATGTCGGTTCTGTCAAGGCAAATTCTGATAGCCCTATAGCCCATAGCCGGGTTATCCTCTTTGCCCAAATTAAAATAGTCAACCTGTTTGTCAGCACCCAAATCAAGAGTTCTTATAATAACCTTCTTGCCGCCCATCGTTTCGGCGACCTTTTTATATGCGGCAAACTGCTCTTCCTCTGTGGGGAAATCGTCACAATCCAAATATAAAAATTCACTTCTGAAAAGTCCTATTCCTTCGGCATCATTTTCAATAACCGAAGCCAAATCAGAGGGCTTTCCTATATTTGCATAAAGCTTAATTTGTTTTCCGCTTTTCGAAGCTGTCTTTTTGCCCTTAAGGCTTTTAAGAAGCTCTCGCTTTTCAGCATCCTTCTTTTGAATTTCCTTATAAGCTTCAACAGTTTCCTCGTCCGGGTCAACTATAAATATCCCCTTATATCCGTCAACAATACCGATTTTGCCGTTCCAAGCCTTGTCGATCTTAACTCCTATTAAAGCCGGAAGGTTCATTGTTCTGGCAAGAATAGCAGTGTGGGAATTTGAAGAGCCAAGCTCCGTTACAAAAGCAAGAAGTTTGTCTTTGTCAAGCTGAATTGTTTCGCTGGGGGCTAAGTCCTCAGCAACAATTATTGAAGGCTCGTTTAACTGACTTAAGCTTGTACTGCCTAAGAGTACGGATATAACCCTTTCCGAAATGTCCTTTATGTCAGCGGCTCTCGCCTTAAAATAATCGTCCTCCATATTGGCGAACATTTCCGCCATAGCGTCTCCTGTCGCTGCAGCGGCATACTCTGCATTTACCTGCTGATTTTCGATTTTGTCAATAATGCTGTCGTTAAAGTCATCGTCCTCAAGCATCATCTGATGAACCTCGAAAATGGCGGCGTTGTCCTCTCCTACTTCCTTAAGAGCCTTTTCATAAAGCCCCTGAAGCTGTTTAAGAGCCTCTTCCTTTGCGGCCTCATATCTTGCCTTTTCCGCTTCCACATCGGTTATTTTGGTTCTTCTGACCTGCTGCTTTTCCTTTGAACCGAAAGCAATCTTGCCTATGGCAACCCCTTTAAAAATGGCTTTTCCGCCGAATTTTTCCATACCTTTCCCCGTCCTTCACTTATAAATTATTCTTAAAGAAATTCTCTATTACAACAGCGTCTGCCGCTTCGTTTTCTCCGTTTACTTCAACTGTCACCTCTGCGCCTTTTCTGACACCCAGCCCCATAAGAGCCATAAGCTTCGTTGCGTCGGCAGACTTTGCCCCTGCCTTAACAACAACCTTTGAAGAAAGCCCCTTTGCGGCTTTAACCAAAAGCCCTGCCGGTCTTGCGTGAATACCTACTTCATCTGTAATAACATAATTAAAGCTTACCATTTTTTGTTGTCTCCTCTCCTAATTAATCAGCTGTTCCTTATAATCATATTACATCCAAAAGCTTAACGCCTGCACCCTGTGTGCCTTCGCAAGCCTTTTCGATTTTTTCAAAATCATCTGAATTTGTGACAATAACGGGAGTAACGGTTTTATAGCCTGCCTTCTTAATTCCGTCAAGGTCGGCTATAGCCATAAGTTCGCCTTTTTTGATTTTCTGTCCGTCTTTAACCTTAATATTAAAGCATTTTCCTTCAAGGTTTACTGTGTCAAGTCCAATGTGAATAAGAAGCTCAACTCCGCCCTTTGACATAAGTCCCAAAGCGTGCTTCGTATCATAAACCATTGTTACCTCTCCGTCAAAGGGAGCGTAAACCTTTCCGTCGGAGGGCTCAACAGCAGCACCCTGACCTAACATACCTTCTGAAAAAACTCCGTCTCCGACCTCTTTTAAGTCAATAACCCTTCCGTTCATAGGCAGATAAACCGCCTTTGGGTCTGTAGGAGCCTGTGTCTCATTTTGAGCCGGTGATTGTGAACCTTTTTTAAATCTGTCGAATAATCCCATTCTGAATACCTCCTTATGTTAAACTTTATGGTGAAATCGTTTTCATATATTTATTATAGTCATATTTGCCCCTTTTGTAAATTCATATATTTAACAAAATACAAATATTTTGTTTAGATAAAATTTACAAAATGTGAAGACGTTTTCATATTTTATTTCATATACGTAATCTTTTAATCCAAAAACGCCTTTGCATCCGGAATATGCGGAAGAACCTCTCTTGCCATATAATCGTCAATATTTTCCTCAAATTCTACTATTTCAGTATCTTTGGTTTCTTTGTCGTAAATAATGTTTTCTCTGCTTATGGTGTTTGTATGGAATATCGTTTTTATTATATCTTCGTCAACTATTATTGTTCTTCCCTTAAGTGAGTCATCTATAAAAACTAAATTTTAAATATAAAAAACTTAAGCGGCCAAGCTCAAATCAAAGCTTGTGAACGCTGTATACTTTTTTCTCAAATTACTTTATTATTTTAGCTGAATTTGAAGCATTGGGAGCAATTTTAAATAAAGTGTTCCCAAATTGTTCCCAATTCCGTTGTTTTTAGCTGTTTCCAAAAATTGTAAAAGTCCTGTAAACCGCTTATTTACAGGACTTTTTGAAG
>JAJBVU010000315.1 GCA_020859645.1 Eubacterium sp.
ATGCATTCTTATGCAGAATAAGAGAGCAGGCGGCTTCACCGGTTCGGTTTCCGGAATGGGCGGTCAGCAGACCTATTGGGACAAAAATAAGGGCAAATCACTTGAAAAAAGACTTGAAAGATATACTATAATTATTTCAATTGTCTTTGTTGTGCTTACACTTATAAGCAATCTTGTATAATAAAAAAGCCAAAACGGGGGCTGTCTTGCGAATTTTTCGATAAGACGGCTCTTTCTGTTTTGCGGATAAAAAAGCTTTTTATAAGAAACCTACATCTCAACTTTGCAGATACTACCTACTATAAAAGTCGATTGCTTCATGCTTTGCATTCCCGCAATCGACCCTGTATTCGCACTTCGGGCTAGCGTCACGCCAAACTGCGTGCGTTTGCTTCAGTGTTTCACACCAAAGCAAGACTTACTCCGTTGACGTTCCTTTTTCGCTGAAAACTAAAGTTTTCAGCGATTAAGGAACACTTCCGCAGTGCTTCTTGTTTCTGTGCTTGCACAGAAATGAATGCACGTAGGCAAGTGTGACGTGGGTTAGGTTCTCTAATGTTCAATCATCTATGCAAGCAAGCTTGCCTATCTGATTGTCCATTGAGAACACTTTTATAGTAATATGACAGGAGTGATATTTTGAAGGATTATAACGAATTAATTAAAACACAAAAGCAAAAAATCGAAGAATTTGTAAAAAGTCCCTTTTACAGAGAGCTTTTATCCGAAGAGGAAATGGCAAAGGTCTTACAGGTGCCGTCTGAGGATATGCAGCTTTACAAATTTATTATAGACGAGCTTTTAAACGAGGGAAAGCTTATTCTGACGAAAAAGCAGAAGCTTGCGCCCCCTGAAAGAGCGGGATATTTTACCGGGGTTTTGCGTACCTCCGAAAACGGAAAGGGCTTTGTTTCCGTTGAGGGCTTAAAGGATCAAATTCTTATATCAAAGGGGGACTTAAACGGCGCCGCCCATAGGGACACGGTTCTTGTGTCTGTTTCTATGGTTAAGGGCAAGCCCTGCGGAGTTGTTAAAAAGGTTTTAAACAGAAGCCTTGACTATGTTGTGGGAACCTATGAAATAAGAGACAAAACAGGCTTTGTTATCCCCGATGACAGAAAGCTTTTTAAGCGTGTGGAAATTACAGGCAGAGCAAAGCCCGACCTTGAGGGCTGTAAGGTTGTAGCAAGCCTAACTGCCCCTCCGGATAAAAAAAGAGTGCCTAAGGGCAAAATAACAGAAATATTAGGGCTTAAGGGTGAAAAGGGCGTTGATATGCTTTCGGTTATGGCTGAAAAGGCTATCCCCTCCGACTTCCCCTCTAAGGTTAAGGAGGAAGCGGTCAGGATTTCATCAGAGCCTATTGAAAAGGATTTTAATGACAGAGAGGACTTCCGTTCCGTTCAAATGGTGACAATTGACGGTGAGGACGCCAAGGACTTAGACGACGCTGTTTCATGCAAGAAGCTTGAAAACGGCAATTTCGAGCTGGGGGTTTATATCGCCGATGTAAGCCACTATGTCAGAGAAAGCTCTCACCTTGATAAGGAAGCCTTAAAAAGAGGCACAAGCACCTATCTTCCCGACAGAGTTATACCAATGCTTCCCCAAGAGCTTTCAAACGGCATCTGCTCATTAAATCAGGGGCAGGACCGCTTAACTCTCTGCTGTATTATGGAAATTGACGAAAACGGCAGAGTTGTCTCTCACAGAACCGTCAAGGGCATAATTAATGTTGACAGAAGAATGACCTATACAGTTGTTAATGACCTTGTAGAAAACCCCCAGTCGGAATATGCGGACGAATATAAAGATTTTCTGCCTATGTTTATGCTTATGAAGGAGCTTAAGGAAATTCTTTTCGAAAAGAGACTGAAAAGAGGGGCTATTGACTTCAGCTTTGCGGAAACACAAATTATTTTAGACGATAACGGAAAAGCCATAGACATTGTTGAACGCCGCAGAAACACAGCTTCAGCCATAATCGAGGAATTTATGATTGCCGCAAACGAAACAGTAGCGGAGGAATTTTACTTCCTTAAGGTTCCCTTCTTATACAGAAGCCACGAGGTTCCGGACGAAGAAAAATATGAAATGCTTTCGCAGACAGTAGGCAAGTTCGGCTATGTTCTTAAGGGCAACAGAAAAAGCCCGAAGGGTATGCAGAAGCTTTTGGACGATGTTAAGGGCAAGCCCGAGGAAATGCCCGTTAATATGCTTGCCTTAAGAAGCATGCAGCAGGCAAGGTATACAAGCGAGGAGCTGGGACATTACGGCTTAGGGGCTAAATTCTACTGTCACTTTACCTCGCCTATAAGGCGTTATCCCGACCTTTTCATTCACAGAGTTATTTCTCACTGTTTAAAGGGAGAAAGCCCCGAGGAGCTTAAGGCTCGTTTCGGAAAGGATCTTGAGGAAAAGGCAGCCCTTTGCTCCGAAAATGAGAGAAGGGCTGAAGCCGCCGAAAGAGAAGCCACACAAATTAAAATTGCGGAATATATGTCAGATAAGGTGGGGCAGACCTTTGAGGGAGTTATAGACTCCATCACTTCATGGGGCATTTACGTGCGCCTTAACAACACAGCCGAGGGTATGGTCGCATATACCGATATGAAAGACGACCACTATGTGCCCGACGAGGCTTCTTTAAGCTGTATGGGTGAGCGAACCCGCAAAACCTATTCTGTAGGAGACAAGGTTAAGGTAATTCTTCAAAGAGTAGACATTGAAATGCGATATATAGACTTTATTTTTGAGGAAAGCTTTATTGAGAAAACACAGCCCCAAAGCAGTGAACACAAAGCCCCAAAGACCTCAAAAGCCCGTAAAAGAAAATCAAAAGCAAGAACCAAAGCAACCCGAACAAGAAAACGGAGATAAAAAAGAGGTAATGACAATGGAAGTAACCTATAAAAGAAGAATAAATTATTATGAAACAGATAAAATGGGCGTGGTTCATCACGCAAACTATTTGAGATATTTCGAAGAAGCCCGAATTTATTTTTTGGACGAGGCAGGCTTAAGCTATAAGGAAATCGAAGCCGCCGGGGTGATTATGCCGGTTTTGGGGGTTGATATAAGCTATAAGGCTTCCCTTGACTTTGACGATGTTCTCTTTTTGAAAACAAGCCTTTCATATGTTAAGGGGGCAAAAGCCGCCTTCAGCTATGAGGGATATAACCAAGAGGGAAAGCTCGTCTGCAGAGGCGCTTCAACCCACGGCTTTGTAAAAAAAGATTTTAAGCCCACAATCCTTAAAAAGGACTTCCCTCAGATTTTTGAGATTTTAAGCAAAGCTGTAATGCCGGATTAATTTTTCGTCAAGGCTCCCCTCAAGGGGAGCCAATAGCGAAACTTTCAAAATTTCTCTAATTCACCCAAAGGGCAGTGCCTTTAGGCAGGTTTTTATAAAGATATTCGCTGTCCTTAAGGCTTGTGCGGATGCAGCCGCTTGAAGAGCGAACCCCCAAGGTCGGGTCGGTTATATTGCCTTCCTTATCCATAGCTACAGAATGAAGAAGATAGGAGCCGTTAAAGCGAACCCAGTATTTTGCGCCGCTTTTAAGCCTTTCGGAATAAAACCTCTCCCCCTTATCCGATGTTTCGAAAAGCCCTCGTGTTGTGGGAGAGACGTTTTTCCCCGAAGAGCAGACAATTCGCTTTTTAAGGGTAAAGCTGCCTTTCTGCCCCTCTAAAAGATAAAGCTGCTGGCGGTAAAGGTCAGCCCAAAGAAAATACCGGGTTTTGCTTTTAAAGCCCTTTGAATTTATATAACACTCAATTTCTTCCCCCGAAAGCTCATCTGCGGCGGTTTTCGGGTCAGGGGGAATAATCAGATTTTCCGCCTTTGTCCAATAAGAGCCGCCGTCTGATTTTATGTAATACCATTCTAAGCTGAAATCCTTTAAAATTTCGGCGCTTTCCTTTCGGGTCAGGGTTTTTATGACGGAGCTTTCGGAAGCTTCCGAGCATAGCTTTGACCCTTTTTTTACTTCCGCAAAAACAGCCGAGGGAATAACCTTTGCGGCGGCTTGGGCAATTTCTTCCTCTGTATATGTGTCTGCCCTTCCGCTTACGCAGAAAAAAATCTCCAGCCCGAACACAAGTGAAAGAACGCATATAATTATTTTTGACATTTAAATTAACCTTTTTTATTTCTTGCTATTCGGCTTTTTATTAAGATATGCCGCCGGAAACGC
>JAJBVU010000012.1 GCA_020859645.1 Eubacterium sp.
AAGAAAAACAAAATATAATAAAGAGGTTTGATAATGGACAACCGAAAATTTATAATAGAAGAAACTCCTTATGTCAAAGGCGATGTATTAATATCCGGCTCAAAAAATGCGGCTCTGCCCATAATGGCAGCGGCTCTGTTGACTGATGAAAAATGTGTGCTTAAGAATATTCCCCCTCTCAGAGACATAATTATTATGGAAAATATTTTAAACATTCTTAATGTCAAAACAGACTTTTTGACAAATAACTGCGTAATTAATATTAAAGGCGAAAATCTTTCCCCTACTCTTGACTGCAGCGAGCTTATGGGCAAAATAAGAGCGTCCTTTTTAACCGCAGGCTCGCTTTTGACACGGTTCGGAAGTGCAAGGCTTTCCCTGCCCGGAGGGTGTTCAATAGGCACACGCCCTATAGACCTTCACCTTAAGGGCTTTTCAAAGCTTGGGGCTGAGGTGTCTAAAGAGTTCGGCATTGTGGAGCTTAAGGCAAAGAAGCTTAAGGGGGCTGAGATTTATCTTGACTTTCCCTCTGTTGGGGCTACGGAAAACATAATTATGGCTGCGGTTAAAGCCGACGGCATAACCACAATTTCAAATGCCGCTCAAGAGCCGGAAATAACCGACCTTTGCAATTTTTTAATAAAAATGGGGGCGGAAATTGAAGGACAGGGCACAGACACCGTGAAAATAACGGGGGTCAAGGAGCTTCACGGAACGGAATACACAGTTATTCCCGACAGAATTGAAGCCGGAACATTTATGATTATAGGAGCAGCCTGCGGTGAGGTCACAGTCAAGGGGGTTCGCCCCGACCACCTAAGACCTGTAGTTAACAAGCTTTCGGAAATGGGAGCAAGCGTCACAGAAAAGCCAACGGAAATCACAGTTAAAAGCAGCGGCAGAATTAAGAATGCCGACATTAAAACACTGCCCTACCCCGGTTTTCCAACGGACATGCAGCCGCAGTTTATGAGCCTTATGACAACAGGCTCAGGCACAGGCATAATCAACGAAACCATTTTTGAAAACCGTTTTCTTCACGCCGGAGAGCTTAACAGAATGGGGGCAGACATTAAAACCGAGGGAAACGGAGCGGTTATAAGAGGGGTCGAGAGACTTACGGGAACGAAAATCAAGGCTACCGACCTTCGTGCCGGGGCAGCACTTATTATTTCGGCAATTTCCGCTATGGGCATAACCGAAATTTCAAACATCGAACACATAGAACGGGGGTATTACAATATAGACAAAAAGCTTAAGAATTTAGGCGTAAAAATAAAAAAATGTTAAAAATTAATATTTAGGTTGTAATTTTTTGGAAAATGATATACAATATAAAAGGATATGGGCTTATGCCCGAATTATAAAGTCATCTTAAGGAAGTGAAAAAATTGGACGAAAATAACAATAACGGAAAAAGACCCGGCGGTCAGCCCGGGAATAATTTTAAAATCTTCGCCATAATTCTTGCGGTTTCTTTAGGCATAACATTCATTATGAATTTTGCCACAGCCGCCACAATGTATAAAAGAATGAGTGAAATCGATTACTCAACCTTTTTGGATTATGTTGAAGAGGGATATGTTGAAAAGGTGGAATATTCCTCAGACAAGCTCTTAGTCACAATAAACAGCGACGGTCTTAAGGCTTTGGGCTATATTACGCCGCAGGGTGCAGCAGACGCCGAATCCTCAACAGTCCTTTACGTAGGCTATGTAAACGACGAAAATTTAGTTGAGTTTTTAAGGGAAAACAATGTAGAATTTGCCAACCCCATTGATTACAGCTCACCCTATGTAACCTTCTTTGCAGAGTGGATTTTCCCTCTTCTGACAACGGTTATTCTCTTTATGCTTCTGTCAAGATTTTTAATGAAGAGAATGGGCAGCGGCGGACTCGGCAAGTCATCGGCAAAAATGTATGTTCAGAAGGAAACGGGGGTTACATTTGAGGATGTAGCCGGTCAGGACGAAGCTAAGGACTCTTTGGTAGAAATTATAGACTTTCTCCACAACCCCGAAAAATATCACAAAATCGGTGCAAAGCAGCCTAAGGGCGCCCTTCTTGTAGGCCCTCCCGGAACAGGCAAAACCCTTCTTGCCAGAGCCGTAGCAGGGGAAGCAAACGTAAGCTTTATGTCAATTTCAGGCTCTGACTTTGAAGAGGTTTTCGTAGGCGTCGGCGCTTCAAGAGTCCGTGATCTTTTTAAATCCGCTCAGCAGAATGCACCCTGTATCGTCTTTATAGACGAGCTTGACGCAGTAGGTCACAAGCGTGACGATTCACTTAACAAAAACGATCAGACATTGAACCAGCTTTTGTCTGAAATGGACGGCTTCGACTCTTCAAAGGGCGTTGTTATTTTAGGGGCAACAAACAGACCCGAGGTTTTGGATAAAGCCCTTCTTCGTCCCGGAAGATTTGACAGGCGAATTATTGTTGAAACTCCCGACCTTAAGGGCAGAGAGGATATTTTGAAGGTTCACGCCAAAAACGTAAAAATGGGTTCTGACACAGACCTTCACCAAATTGCCCTCGCCACAAGCGGAGCCTCCGGAGCAGACCTTGCCAATATGATTAACGAAGCGGCTCTTAGGGCTGTCAGACTTAAGAGAGACGAGGTTATTCAGGAGGATCTTCTTGACGCAGTTGAGGTTGTAATTGCCGGAAAGGAAAAGAAAAACAAAATACTTTCCGACAAGGAAAAGAGAGTTGTGGCTTTCCACGAGGTAGGTCATGCTCTTGCAACGGCTCTTCAAAAGAACACACAGCCGGTTCAGAAAATAACGATTGTTCCCAGAACAGGCGGTGCTTTGGGCTATACTATGCAGATGCCCGAGGAAGAACGCTCACTTATGTCTAAGCCCGAAATTTTAGACGAAATAACCGTTCTTTTGGCAGGAAGAAGCGCTGAGGAAATCGAGTTCGGCGAGGTTACTACAGGGGCTTCAAACGATATTGAAAGAGCAACAAGCCTTGCCAGAAGTATGATAAGTATGTACGGTATGAGCGACCGTTTCGATATGATGGGGCTTGAGTCAATTCAAAGCCGCTATCTTGACGGCAGACGTGTTTTAAACTGCAGCGAAGGCACGGCGGCTGAGATTGACGCAGAGGTTCTTGCCACAATCAAAGCCTGTCACCAAAAGGCAAAGGACATTCTGACCTCAAACCGAGCAGCCCTTACGGAAATTGCCGAATATCTCATAGGCAAAGAGAATATTTCCGGCGAGGAATTTATGGATATACTTAAGAAGGTTCAAAAACGTGAAGCCGAGGAAAAGGAAGCCGCTTCCGAAGCAGCCCAAGAACCTGCGGAAGAAACCAAAACAGAAGAATAATTTAGCTTATTTAAATCCCTGACCTGTGAATAATCCCATAGGCTCAGGGGTTCTTTTACGGCAATTTTCCGCTTTGTAATATCTTTACTTTCGATAATCTCTTTGATATAATTATCTCTAAAGAGGATTAATGAAACGGGAGGTTATTATGATAAAAATAATAAAGAAATTTTTCAAATATGCTTTTCTGCTTGCATCTGCTGCGGCTTTAATATTTTTTGTTTACGCAATTGTGGGGATTATTATGTTTTTAAAGTCACCGGTTCAAATGGTGCAATACGGAGTTCCCTATGACGAATCCGTAGATTTTACAGAGCTTTTTTCAACGGAAAAAGAAGAAGAAGTTTCCGATTTATCGAATATTGAAATGCTTAAGGATTATTACGGAAGCTGGACTGTTGAAGATGACATTAATTCATATTATACATTATTAATAGGTGAAAACGGTCTTTTTATAAACGGTGAAGAAGCTCTGATTTTATCAATTGAAGCAGAGACAGCGGAGACAGCGGATGAAACAGACTCGGAAACCGACAGTATCGGCATATACAACTGCGTTTCCGTAAAAATAAAACAGGGCGGAAATAACAAAATTTTGTCTTTCTTCATGGATGAAACAGGCTGCTGCTACAGCTACTGCGGAAATTGCTTTGAAATAAAAAAGGCTTAACAGGGAAAAGCAAATTTTTAACTTGACACAATATAGCCTTTATGATATTATAAAAATATAAAGAGGGCTAACTTAAGGCTGTTATTCCTCACCAAAACTAGTTATAAAAATAACCGTTTAGGATTTGGCGCCCTTGAACTGCACCCAAAAAACTGGACTTAAAATAACCGTTATGGTATAATATAATT
>JAJBVU010000074.1 GCA_020859645.1 Eubacterium sp.
ATATTATATTGTATAATTATAAAAGAGTAAGTCAGACGATTGCGCCGTTTTCGGTGAGGAAAGTCCGGGCTCCACAGAGCAGGGTGCCGGCTAACGGCCGGTAAAGGCGACTTTAAGGATAGTGCAACAGAAAATAAATGCCTCCGCTTGTCGGACGGTGATTGTGGAAATGTGCGGTAAGAGCGCACAGGGAAGATGGCAACTGAATTCCCGTGTAAACCCCACCTGGAGCAACTTTGGGAATATTAAGCTTGCTCGGCGTGTTCCCTTGAAAGGCTGGAGCGCATTGGTAACTTTGCGTCGAGATAGATAATCGTCTAATACAAAACCCGGCTTATAGATTTGCTCACGTTCAAAAAGAAATGTCTTTTGACATTTCTTTTTTTATCGTACCGTAGCTGTGCTTTTTTTTATGGTTACAGAAAACCCGGCTTATAGATTTGCTCATATTAATTAAAAAGACTGCCCAAAAGCAGTCTTTTTTATCATTTAATATTATATCACCATACCGCCGTCAACATTTATTACCTGTCCGGTTATAAAAGAGGAATCATTTTCGGCAAGGAAAAGTATAGCCTTTGCCACCTCGTTCGGTTTGCCTGTTCTTTCAAGCGGAGTTTCACCGCAAAGACATTCCAAATCCTCGGCGCTTAAATGACTGTTCATTTCCGTTTCAATAACGCCCGGCGCAACGCAGTTTACGCGTATTCCGGACGGACCCAGCTCCTTTGCTAAAGCCTTTGTAAACCCTATCACGGCGGCTTTTGACGCGCTGTAATGCACCTCGCAGCTCCCTCCGGTTACTCCCCACATAGATGAAACATTTATAATGTTTCCGCTGTGGTTCGCAATCATATCCTTTACAAATGCTTTTGTTACAAGAAACATTCCCTTTATATTCACATCAAACATTCTGTCCCAGTCGCTTTCGGAAATATCCGTAAAGAGCTTTTGCTGAGCTATTCCGGCATTATTTACAATCACGTCCGTTTTGCCGTAATTTTTATGAATGAAATCAGCCATTTCCTTAACCTCGTCGGATTTTGAAATATCCGCTTTTACAATAACAGCGCCTGTTTCGTTTTTTATTTTCTCGGCATCGGCTTGACTATTGTTATAGTTAAGAAATACTCTGTATCCCACTTTTGAAAATTCATACGCACATTCCTTTCCTATTCCGCGGCTTCCTCCGGTTATTAAAACATTTTTCATATTCTATTCTTCCTCCGGTTTCATTTTCGGTATAAACACTCTTTCCGGCTTTTTTTCGTCCTTTGTTTTTGACCTTTCAAGTGCCTCATTCATACAATATTCCTGACAATCAAGCCTTTTTCTTCCGCGCCTGTCCTTTATATAAACCCCGTCGGTTTGGATATGCGCGCGCATTGTATCGGCAAGCTGAATATCAAGAACATTTATAACCTCTTTTTTCAAATTTTCATCATCAATCGGAAACATAATTTCCACGCGCCTGTTAAGATTTCTCTGCATCCAGTCCGCGCTTGCGCAGAACACATTTTCCTGTCCGTCATTATAAAAGTAATAAATTCTCGTATGCTCAAGGTATCTGCCCACTATCGAACGCACCGTGATATTTTCGGAAAGCCCCTCTACTCCCGCGCGCAGCGCGCATATTCCTCTTACTATAAGATCTATCCTGACGCCGCTTTGGCTCGCCTTATACAAAAGAGCTATAATATCCGGATCGACAAGAGAATTAACCTTTGCGATAATTCTCGCCTTTCTTCCCTCCTCGGAGTGCTTTATTTCACGCTCAATCATCTCCTCGGTCTTTTTTCTGAGCCAAATAGGCGCCAAAATAAGCTTATTCCAATGCGACGGCTCCGAAAATCCCGAAATCATATTAAAGAAAGCTCCCGCATCGTCGCCGACAAGCTTTGAACAGGTCAAAAGTCCCATATCGGTATAAAAATTAGCCGTTATATCGTTATAGTTGCCCGTTCCCAAATGAACATATCTTCTTATTCCGTCCTCCTCGCGGCGGACAATTTCAGTTATTTTTGAGTGAGTTTTAAGTCCCAAAAGTCCGTATATAACGTGACAGCCCGCTTTTTCGAGCTTTCTCGCCCATATAATATTGTTTTCCTCGTCAAATCGCGCCTTTAATTCCACAAGAACGCTTACCTGCTTGCCGTTTTCAGCCGCGCGGGAAAGAGCCTCTATAATTGGTGAATTTCCGCTTACTCTGTAAAGAGTCTGCTTTATGGCAAGGACATTCTCGTCAACCGACGCCTGCTTTATTAAATCGACTATGGTTGAAAAGCTGTCATATGGGTGATGAAGAAGTATATCTCCCTCGCGGATTTTTTCAAACAAATCAACATTTCTCAATTCCGGTCTTACCTGCGGCTTAAAGGGTTCATATTTGTACTTTGAAAAACCGTCCTCACCGTACAGCTTATTTAAAAATGTTAAGTCTATCGGACCGTTTATTTTATAAATATCGTCATTTTTTACCTTAAGTTTCTTTTTAAGTATCGAAAGCAATTCCTTTTTAATATTGCAGTCCACCTCAAGGCGAATAACTCCGCTCCTTTCGCGTTCCTTTAGACTTTTTTCGATTTCAAGCAGTAAATCCTCACTGTCATCCTCATCGATGGGAATATTGGCGTCCCTCATTACTCTGTAGGGATATGAGCAGATAACGTCGTGTCCCATAAAGAGCATAGACAAAAATTTCTGAACTATTTCCTCCAAAAGTATATACTGTCTTTTGTTGTCGCTTGACGGCAGCTTTATTATGTGCTTAAATATCGACGGTATCTGAACTGTCGCGAACGCCTGCTCCTTATTTTCCTTTTTTATGAGTGCGCATATATTAAGCACCTTGTTTTGAATAAGCGGAAACGGTCTTGACAAATCCACCGCCATAGGTGTAAGAACCGGATATATCTCGTTTTTAAAATATCTCTCCACAAAGTTCTCCTGCTCGGCGGAAAGATTATTTCTGTTAAGTATACATATATTTTCCATCACAAGCCTCGGAACAAGCATTTTTGAATATGTATTATATTGCTCCTCAACCATTTTATGAGTTTTTTCCGAGATTGCGGAAAGCTGCTCCGTCGGAGTAAGTCCGGACGCGTCCTTTTTTTTATAATCGGATATTTCCATATTTTTTAAAGACGCTACGCGCACCATAAAAAATTCATCGAGGTTTGAGCCTGTTATGGCAAAAAATTTAAGCCTTTCAAATAATGGATTTTCCTTATCCTTTGCCTCGCTCAAAACTCGCATATTAAAATCCAGCCACGAAAGCTCTCTGTTTATATAATTTTCACTGTCTGTATAGTCAATCATTATTATTTCAGTCCTTTCTTAACAAGCACAGTCTTTATTCCGAATACCTCTTCAAAAAATTCCGCCGCTATATTAAATTCTCTTGTTTCAAGAGTTATATTCTCATCGGTATGCGCCGTTACTATAAGATTTCCGTTTCTTACAGATGATTTAATTTTTTCTATCTTTTGATTATATTCCGCATCAAGCGCCTTTGCTAATGAAAGAATAGCGGCGAGCTTTGATATAAGTAGCTTTCTGTTTTTTGAATAATTATTGTATTCAGGAAAACTGAATATACCGTTTTGAAACAGCACAACACAAGAAATAATTTCATTTTCCTTTTGTGAAAGTCCAAGAATAGGATTTGCTTTTATAATGTCATACGAATATTTGTTATACCTGTTCAGATTTATATAATAACCGGTATCCTCAAAAATAGACGCTACCTTAAGCAGCACAAGATGCCGCTTTGAAAGTCCGAACTTTTTTGACAGGGTATTCATAATACATGTTCCGTTTTCCGTCACCTTATTGTAATGGCGGCGGCTTACGTCATATTTGCCGGCGTAATACTTCGCACTTGAAATAATGTCATCGGTAAATATATGATTTGTGTGAGTATACGAATTTTTTTCGGCATACTCAACCAATATTCCGTCAACAAGGGATATATCCGAGGCAATTATAGTCTTATCCTTTTCGTTTTCTATAAACATCTTATAAAACAATACAGACGGAAGTATAAGCTGCACGCTGTCATATGGAATATCGTATTTTTCCTCTATATACTCAAATCCTCTTTCGTTTATAAGCTCATACACATAATTTAAATCCTTTAATTCTATATTAT